>CAMJHW010000209.1 GCA_946405645.1 uncultured Bacteroidales bacterium | reverse complement strand
TCTGTGTGCCACTTCTCCAGAGGCTCCGGAGGCTGTACGTCATAGTGGCCATAGACCAGGACTGTCTTGTAGTCCGGGCCAAGTATCTTCTCGCCATAGACGACGGGATTGCCGTCGGAAGGCGAGACCTCGGCGAAGTCGGCGCCGGCCTCCATCAGGAGGACGGCCAGCCTTTCGGCGCAGCGGCGCATGTCTTCCTTATGCTCTGCCTTCGCGCTGATGGAAGGAATCCTAAGGAGCGAAAAGAGTTCTTCGAAGAAACGCTCCTTGTTCTGTTCGATGTATTCTTTCATATTGTTAAAACGCTAATCTTCAGTAAGTTCAAATCCGAAGTACTCTCCCTTGCGTGCGGTCGGCACACCGGTCTTCATCCAGGCGGGCATGGGGTCTCCCTTCAGATAATGGTCGAAGAACTGCTGCAGGCGGACGGAGAGGTCCTTGGAATTGCGCCTTTCGGCGAGGTTGTGCGCTTCGTTGTTGTACTCCAGCAACCATGCGGGATGGCCGAAGCGGCGAAGGGCCATGAAGAACTCGATGCCCTGGTACCACGGCACTGCTCCGTCGTTGTCATTGTGCATGATAAGCACCGGAGTGGTGACGTTCTGAGTATGGAAGACGGGGGAGTTCTCGATGTAGAGGTCGAGGCCGCCTTCGTCCCAGAGGGACTTGCCGATGCGGCTCTGGCCGTGCTCATATTGCATCGCACGGACCATTCCGGACTCCCAGCGGATACCTCCGTACGCGCTGGTCATGTTGCCGACGGGCGCTCCCGCGCCTGCTGCGGCGAACATGTTGGTGCGCGTCACGAGATAAGCCGTCTGGTAACCGCCCCAGCTCTGGCCCTGGATGGCCATCTTGTCCTTGTCGATGAATGGGAATTGTTCGCACATGGCTTCGGCTCCGGAGCAGATGCAGTTGTATGCGCTCTCGCCGGGATGACCGTCCTTATATACGATGTCCGGAACGAACACTACATATCCGCGGCTGGCGTAGAACGTGAGGTTCACTGTGGAACGGCTCGGAGCAGGGGCGACATAGTTGTAGAGGGTTTCGGAATTCTTCTCGTAGAAGTAGATGATCATCGGGTACTTCTTGGCGGGGTCGAGATTCTCCGGAGTAAGGAGGATACCGTCGAGAGGAGTGCCGTCGTAGGCCTTCCAGTGCACCAGACGCTTGTCTGCCCAATTGTATTCAGCCTGCTGGGGGTTGATGGACGACCATTTCTTTTCGGAGCCCCAGCGGTCGAGGGTGGTATAGACATTCGGCGATTCCTTGTAGCTTCCTTTCCTGTAAGCGATTACCTCTGCATCCTTGGCTTTTGCAACGTTGGTGAACGCGAACTTGTCGGTAAAGCAACTGCGAAGACCGGGCTTGTCGACTCCTATCGTTGCAATGCCGTTCTCCTTGGTGGTACGGTCGAAGACGGTGAGGAACACCTCGTCCTTCTTGCCGATGGGCTTGGTGACTCCGAGACGGGCGAGCGCGGCAGGGATGTCGCTACGTTCGTAGTTGGCGTAGCTGAGCTGGAGGTTTCCGCTGCGTCCCTTGCCTTCAGTCAGGCAGGTGGCGTATTTGCCGTCGGGCTGGATCTTCCAGATGTCGTATTTGTCGGAGAGCAGGAACGCTTCGTCGCCGTCCAGCCAGTGCGGACGGTCGACGGCCGGCGGCGGAGCCGGGTGGTCGTCCTCGTCGTCATAGAACGGGACGCCCGCGGCTGCCGTGACGTTGAGGCTGACGCCGTCAGCCATACGGTATGTGTGCCAGCCAAGGTCGTCGTCGCTGAACCAGTAGATGTATTTCCCTTCGGGAGAGATACTGGCGGAGCCGTTGAGCTTCTTGAACAGGCACTTGCTCTCACCGGTATTCATGTCCACGAGATACACGTCCTGGAAGCTGTTGCTGTCCCAGGTCGAGCTGATCTGGTAAGGTTTGTTGTCGCGGACGAGCGCCCACTGGCCTTCGGCTCCGTTGAAGTAGCTCGTATTGGCAGTGATCTCGTGGTTGAGGCGGACGATCCTGTGCCTGTCGGCGCCGAGGTTGATGACAGACTCGTATGTGGCGGCCTTCAACTGGGAGGCGCGGGCTTTCTGGATGGGCGGAGTCATATAGATGTCGTATGCCCAGATGTCGAGCTGCGCGGTCTCGAAATCGACTATCGTCGTGTCTTTCGGAGGAAGGCACTCGGCGATGCCGAGAAGAACGCGCGTGGAGTTTTTAGAGAAGGAGGGAGAACCGTTCTCCGTAACACAGAGCTTGCCGTCGACGGTATAGTCCTGCGGGATAAGCTCTTCAACATTCTCTACGAGCTGAGCCTTGCGGCCTTTTCCCTGCATGAGCTCCTCATAGAGGATGACGGAGCAGTGCTTGTTGCCCGTGGCATTGGAATCGGCTGAGGCGAGGAATACGAGCTTGTCGCCGGGGTCGTTGAAGTTGGGCAGGGAATAGAATTTCTTGCCCTCGGAGAGGGTCTTGCGGCTCATGCTCGGAAGCTTGTAGAGAGCCACCTCATCCTTGGAGAGGGAATCTTTCTT
>CAMJHW010000208.1 GCA_946405645.1 uncultured Bacteroidales bacterium | reverse complement strand
CATCAACCAGGAAAATACAACGAATATGAAAAGATATATTTTAGCAGGAATAATGGCGGCCGCCCTTCTGACGAGCGGCTGCGGAAAGTTCGTCCGTGACGAACTCATCACCATGCAGAACGAGATGGATCAGCTGTACGACCAGATCAAGCTGATGAACGACGGTCTGTCCAGCCTCCAGGAGATTGTCCGCCAGATGGCCGCGGAAGGCTACATCATCAAGCACGAGGCGTTTGAGGAGGAGGGCCGCGAAGGCTACAAGCTTTATTTCCGCAGCATCGATGCCCAAGGGAATGTCAATGACAGCGAAGCCATCGTCCTTTTCAGCGGTGTGGACGGCAAAGACGGCAAGGATGCCGAGCCGTTCCTGATGAGCGCAATGAGGGACGAGACGGACGGACGCTGGTACTGGTTTGACGTCCAGGCGGATACCTGGATGTACGCCCTTGACGGCAGCCGTATCCTCGTGGACGGCAAGGATGGAGAGGACGGAGAGGATGGCAAGACTCCTACATTGGATATCGAGGACGGTTATTGGATCATCTCCTGGGACGGAGGCGAGACTTGGGAAGATACGGAATGGAGAGCCAAGGGAGACAATGCCAAGGAGATTTTCTCCGGCGCCGAGATTTTCGATGACCACATCGACCTCACTCTGGCTGCCGACAGCACGGTCATCTCGCTGGCCCGCTATCTGCCTGTCGATGTTACCCTTGCAGTGAACGGCGCCGCCATCGAAGGCCCCGTCGCGATTGCTCCCGGCGACACTGTCGCCATCGCATACACCATCACTGGTACCGCTGCGGCTCAGTCGATGCTTGTAGCAGGTACCGACGGCCGTTTCAAGACAGCCATCAGCAATACCTCGGCTACCGAGGGCGTAGTGTACGTCATCTGTCCGGAGGTATTCCCCGAGGGAGGATATATCTACATCACCGTCAACGACGGTAACGGCCGTTCGGTCGTGCGCGTCATCAATTTCTCGAAGCGTGAGAGCGAGGCTTCCGGTGAAGGTTCTGGTGAAGGCAACACTTCCGGCGAAGGAGGAAAGGAGGGCGAATGATGAAAAGGTTGTTTCTCATAGGAGTCCTTGGGACGCTCCTGTCCTTGACCTGTTCCGCCCAGATCTGGACGGTTCAGACCAATGTCCTGGACTGGGCGGCCCTTGGTACGGTCAACGCCGAGGTCGGCTTGTCCGTGTCCCAGCATTTCTCCATCGTGGCCGGAGGGCGTTACAATCCCTGGGAGTTCACCTCCCACAACCCCGACGCCATCATCCGCAACCAGCAGAAGACCGCTTACCTGGGCTTCCGCTACTGGCCCTGGTACGTCAACTCCGGGTTCTGGCTTTCCGCCAAGGCCCAGTACATGCATTCCTTCTCCAATACCGGCCTCTGGAGGGCTGCGCTGAAGGAGGGCGGTAACGGCTTCGGCGGAGCGCTTTCCGCCGGCTACACCTTCATGCTCTCCAAACACTTCAACCTCGAAGTCGGTGCGGGAGCGTGGGCCGGAGTCTTCAAGGATTACGGCTTCTACAGCAGCCCCAACAAGCTGTTCACGCGTGAGGAAGGGCGCAAGAAGTTCATCTATCCCGACCAGGTATCACTCAGCTTTGTTTACGTTTTCTAGATGAGATCCAAGATAGTTATAATAATCTGTCTGGCGGCCGTTGCCCTGACCTACTCCTGCGCTTCGCAGCGTAAGCTCGCCGCCATCAAGACAGGAGATCCCGCGGCTTCCCTCGTCCTAGGCAAGGAAGTCTATGTCCCTGAAGTGAAGCAGGTGGAGACTATGCGCGACACCTTGAGGATCGTGGATGACGAAGGCCGCGAACTTATGATCATGAAGGCCATCCGCGATGAGGAGACCGGAGACATGGTGGCTACCGAGACTTTGGATGCCGCCATGGTCACCGCTCGTTTCCGCAACATCGCCGAGCGTCATGGCAAGGTCGACCTTGCCTTCCAGATCATAGTTCCCGCCGCAATGCAGGACAGCAAATGGCAGCTTCGCTTCTATCCCGACATGTATATGCTGGGCGACGTCGAGCGGCTGGAGCCGGTGATCATCACCGGCAACTCCTACCGCAAGGCGCAGCTCAGGGGATACCAGCAGTATGCGCGTTTCCTTTCCCGTATCGTCGAGGACACTACCCGCTTCGTGAACATGAGGGCGCTGGAGATCTTCCTGCGCCGCAACATCCCTCAGCTGTACGCTTTCAAGACGGACAGCACGTTCGTGTCCGACGAGCAGTTCTACACGATGTACGGAGTCTCCGAACGCGAGGCCATCGAGCATTACACCAACCAGATCGCCCGCAGCATGAACGAGCGCCGCAAGGAAAGGATGGACGAGATGTATGAGAAGTATGTCAAGGTCCCCATCGTGACCGAAGGCATCCGCCTGGACACCGTCATGGTGGACAAGAAGGGCGACTTCATCTACAACTACATCCAGACCATCGCAACCAGACCGCGTCTGCGCAAGGTCGATATCGTCCTGTCCGGTGACATCTACGAGTCCGACAGGAAGCTGTACGAGATTCCCGAAAGTGATCCTCTGACCTTCTACATCAGTTCCGTTTCCGGCCTGACGGACCAGACGGAACGCTACCTGACCAAGGTCATCGAGCG
>CAMJHW010000207.1 GCA_946405645.1 uncultured Bacteroidales bacterium | reverse complement strand
TACCCGGCTTGACGTGCTGGAACCATACGATCATGCACGGCTTGTCGTTGTATTTGAGATAAAGGCCATTCTTGAAATCAGCTGTTGTTGCCATAAATATCGGTGTTAATTAGTTTCAAAAGGTTGAACTGCAATACAATCCATCCGCAAATGTAACAATTTGCCGGCTTACTTGCAAAAAAACTCTACAGTGCCTCCACACAAGCTGCCACTTTCTCCAACAACCACTTGGGCGTGGAAGTGGCTCCGCAGATGCCGACACGGTCTCCGCTGCCGAACCATTCAGCCTTGATATCGGCCTCGGAACCGATATGGTATGTGCGGATATTCAATGACTTGCAAAGTTCGCAAAGGACCTTTCCGTTGGAGCTGGACTTGCCGGAGACGAACAGTATCACATCGTGGGACATAGCGAACGAAGAGAGCCTGTCGTGCCGCGTCGCGACCTGTGAGCAGACAGTGTCATGCACCGTCAGGCTCCCTTCCGGGAGCGCAGCGGAGAGCTCTTCGCATATTTCGGCATACTCCTTCGGACTCTTGGTGGTCTGTGAGAATATTTCGACCGGGCCGCCGGCAAGGATGGTCCCGTCCGCAATGGCGGACCTGAGCATGGCGAGGTCCTCGACAACGACAGCATCGCCGTCCACCTGGCCGACCAGGCCGAGGACCTCGGCGTGTCCGACCTTGCCGAAAATGACAACCTGCCCGCCGAGGGGCTTCAGGCGGGCATACGCGCTGCGTATGCTGTCCTGCAGCCGCAGCACCACCGGGCAGGTGCAGTCGATGACATTGAAGCCCAGGGCGGCGGCGCGGGCATACGTGCACGGCGGCTCGCCGTGGGCACGTATGAGCAGCGACTCGCCGCCAGCCTCCTGCATGTCGGAGAGATCGTCATAATCGATGGTAACAAGCCCCTTGCGGCCCAGACGCGCCAGCTCTTCTTCATTATGCACGATGGCCCCGAGGGAGAAAAGATGTCTCCCGGGGACCTCGTCAAGGAATCTTTCAGCGCATCCTATCGCCCTGATGACGCCTCCGCAGAAACCGGAGCCGGCATCGATCTCAACCGTTAGATCCATCGCAGACTATTCGAGAATACCGAACTTGCCCTGAAGCAGGCCGAGCATCCAGACCGTCTCCTCGTGAAGGGTCATGTCGGAATTGTCCATCACGAATGCGTCGGCGGCGCGCGAGAGCGGAGACACCTCGCGATGCGAATCGATGTAGTCGCGCTCCGCGAGATTCTTCATCACCTCTTCCATCACGGGATTCTCCCCTTTCTGGACCAGCTCGTCGAAACGCCTCTGCGCGCGGACCTCCGGACGGGCGGTCATGAAGATCTTGACCTCCGCATTGGGGAACACTGTCGTGCCGATGTCGCGGCCGTCCATAATGACGCGGCCGGCGGCACTGAAAGCATGCAGCTTGTCGTCGACGAAGTTCCTGACGAAAGGAACGGCGGAAACCGGGCTGACCCGAGAGGAAACGGCCATGGTGCGGATCTCCTTCTCGACGCATCGGTCTCCGATGAAAGTCTTGCAGCCGTCCCCGGTGTGCTCGAAATGGATGTCAAGTCCCTTGTCGAGCGCATCCTTGAGCGCCGCAAGGTCGATGTTGGCATCGGCGTCGATCATGCCGTTCTCCTGTGCGAAGAGAGTGACGGCGCGGTACATGGCGCCCGAGTCGAGATAGAGGAAACCGAAATCCTTGGCCACCAGCTTGGCGAAAGTACTCTTGCCAGTGGCCGAAAAGCCGTCAACGGCGATGGTGATGTCAGGCAATGTCATGATAAAGACAGATTTAGTATTTGGCGAGTCTTTGTATAGTCTTGCAGATCTGGGTATTGTCGGTACAGGCATTGAATTCGGCGGCCCTGGCGCCATAGACATACAGTCCGACCGGGGAGCCGGTATGTGCTCCGTGGGCCCACAGGTAACCGGCCTTGCGGTTGGCATACACGATGGCCTCGGACACTATCCTGTTGCTGACCGAATACAGGCTCTCGACGATCTCTTCCTCGTTCAGTTCGAAAGCCCTGTGGTACATTTCCTTGAATGCGGCTTCCTGCTTCTCGTCCACCTCGATGATGCTCCAGAGACCAAGATGCTGACTGAGGAATGCTTTGACCTGGTCATAGGTAGGGATGACGCGGTTCGGCAGCGGAGCCCTGTCCGGGCCGATGCCGGCGAGCGCCCTGAACTGCTTGTTGATCTCGTCCTCGCTCCATTTCTGGGTGGTCAGCAGTTCGGGATGCATGATGTAGTTCTCGCCGAGCTGGAGACCTCCGGTCTCGTGATCGGCGGTGACCAGGATGAGGCACTCGTCGGGGTGCTGCTCGCAGAATGAGAGGACAACCTCTATGGTCTTGTGGAAATCGTTGACCTCCATGATGTTGGTCTTGGCGTCGTTGTTATGTCCGGCGCCGTCGATCTCGCCGCACTCGACCATGAAGAAGAATCCCTTGCTGCCGAACTTGCCATAAAGGTAGTCGATACCGGCCTGGACAAGGTCGGACAAAGTGGTGTCGTCACCCCTCTGGTCGATGCCGAACTTGATCTCGGTAGCGTTGGGATCGCTGTTGAAGCAGATGACTCGGCCTTTCTGGGAGGCGATATTGCGGAACTGGTCGCGGCCGCGGAGCACGGCGATGC
>CAMJHW010000206.1 GCA_946405645.1 uncultured Bacteroidales bacterium | reverse complement strand
TCATGGAGACGGCGAATGCTGCCACAACGGTGAAGGCCACGGCGACGGCGAATGCTGTCACCACGGTGACGGAGAAGGCTGCTGCCACCATCACGAAGGATAAAGAATGAAGACTGCCGTAGTCATACTGAACTGGAACACAAAGGATTACCTGGGGAGATTCCTCCCCGGACTGCTCGACAGCGTCCTGGAGGAAGACGCCGAGGTCATAGTCGCCGACAGCGCATCCACCGACGGTTCGATGGAGATGATGCAGGAGCGCTTCCCCGACGTCCGGAGGATAGTCCTCGACAGCAACTACGGCTTTACCGGAGGATACAACCGCGCTCTCGCACAGGTCGAGGCGGAGTACTTCGTACTGATCAACACCGATATCGAGGTCACTCCCGGCTGGCTCGAACCGCTGGTGGAGTGGATGGATTCCCATCCCGACTGCGGCGCCTGCGCGCCCAAGCTCCGCTCCTGGTACGAGCGCGACCGCTTCGAGTATGCCGGCGCCGCGGGCGGCAGGATAGACCGCTGGGGCTATCCCTTCTGCCGCGGGCGCATCCTTTCCCGTCTGGAAGACGACCGCGCCCAGTATGACGCGCCGCAGGACGTATTCTGGGCCACCGGAGCCTGCCTAATGACGCGCAGTGCCCTCTGGCGCAGGCTCGGCGGGCTGGACGACCGCTTCTTCGCGCATATGGAGGAGATCGACTACTGCTGGAGGCTTAAGCTCGAAGGCTTCAGCGTGTGCTGCGTGCCGCAGTCGGTGGTCTACCACCTGGGCGGAGGCACGCTGCCGCAGAGCTCCCCCTGGAAGCTCAAGCTGAACTACCGCAACAACATCCTCCTGCTGGAGAACAATCTCGCCAGGACCTTCGCCGCCGAAGGAGAGCCGCCGAAGAGGGCTCTCCGCCGCGCGCGAAGGCTCATACTCTGGCGCAAGTGCCTGGACGGCTGCTCCGCGCTCGTCTATCTCCTGACGGGCAGATGGAGCTCGTTCAAGGCCGTGCTGACGGCGCACCGCGAGGCGCGAGGGCTCGCCGTGAAGCCGGCGCCGGAGGCGCTGGCACGGCAGCAGCAGCTGCCCGCCGCGCGCCTGCGCGCCGGCCTCTTCCCCGGCAGTGTCATATTGGCATCGCTGTTGAAGGGGAAGGGTGTATTCGATTACGTTGAAACAAAGATGAACTTATGAGAATAGTCATTGAAGGAGCCGGACAGGTGGGATCGCACCTGGCCAAGATGCTCAGCCGCGAGGCAAACGAGATCACCGTGATAGACAGCGACGCCCAGAGGCTGTCCCAGTTGACGCAGATAGCCGACGTGGTAGCCGTCCAGGGCACGCCGTCGTCGATCAAGATCATGAGGGAGGCCGGAGTGCCCGGCTGCGACCTCTTCATCGCGGTCAACCCGTTCGTTCCCCAGGAAGTGAACGTAGTCAGTGCGTTGCTGGCCAAGAAGATTGGCGCCAAGAAAGTCACCGCCCGCCTGGAGGACGAGGAGTATCTCACCCCTGAGAACAAGCTCCTGTTCAAGGAGATGGGCCTGGACTTGATGTTCTTCCCGGAGAAGATCGCGGCCGAAGAAATCGCCGACCAGCTCAAGCACTCCGCTTCCACCGACTCGATGGACTTCGCCCACGGCAAGCTCCAGATGGCCGTATTCAAGGTCGAGGAGAGTTCTCCCATGATTGACATGAAACTGGGCGAGTTCGTGAACCAGACCTCCGCCGACGGCATCCAGTTCCGCATCATCGCCATCGCCCGAGGCGAGGAGACGCTCATCCCCAAGGTAGATACATATTTCCGTTACCACGACCTCGTCTTCACCATCGCCAAGCGTGAAGGCATGCCGATCCTGATGAAATACTTCGGCAAGACTAACATCGAGGTTGACCGCCTGATGATCCTCGGCGGCAGCGAGGTGGCCGAGCAGCTGGCCAAGGGCATCGCCCGCCAGGTAAGCGAGATCAAGATCATCGAGAAGGACAAGGACCGCTGCCTCGAGCTCATCGAGATGCTACCTTCTAACGTGTCCGTAGTCCACGGTGACGGTCGCAACTCCGACCTGCTGGCCGAGGAGGACATCCGTTCCTATGACGCCTTCGCAGCCGTCTGCGGCAGCGACGAGACCAACGTCCTCGCCTGCGTCGCCGCCAAGAAATTCGGCGTCGACCGCGTCATAGCCCAGGTCGAGAACGTGGAGTATCTGCACCTTGCCGAGGAACTCGGCGTCGATACCGTCATCAACAAGAAGCTCCTCACCGCCGCGCGCATGCTCAAGTTCACCCTCAGCGGCAAAGCCCGTATGGTCAAGTACATGAGCGGCACCAAGGCCGAGGTGCTCGAGTACACGGTAGCTCCCGGCAGCGCCATCACCAAAGGCGCTCTCAAGGATATGGGATTCCCGCGCAACGCCATCGTGGGCGGAGTCATCCGCGGCAGCGAATCCTTCATCGCCGTCGGCGACACGGTCATCGAACCATACGACAGGGTCGCGGTGTTCGCCCTTCCCGAGGCCGTCAAGGACGTCGACAGATTCTTCAAGTAATGGCTTCATACCTCCAGATAGAGAACATATCGAAGTCGTACGGTCCCAAGGTCCTTTTCGAGAACATAGGCTTCAACATCAATGAGGGCGACAAGATCGCCCTCATCGCTCCCAACGGCACCGGAAAGACCT
>CAMJHW010000205.1 GCA_946405645.1 uncultured Bacteroidales bacterium | reverse complement strand
AAGAAAGTCGACGAGATCGTCTCCGCCAAGGAGAAGGATATCATGACGGTCTAACCGTCTCCCCTACCCTACAGAAATGCCCGGCCGATGAGCCGGGCATTTCTGATTCTCATATTGAATATAACCGTCCGAACCCGTAACGTGCGGAAGGTCTCGCATACTTTAGCAGACCTTCCGCAAATTACAACGTTATCATCATCATAGGATGATACCGAGAGTCTAACAGTAGCTGGTGAGGAGTCGGAATTCCGGGGTGGAGGGGACGAGGTCAAGATGATTCTCGTCGGGGGTGAGGAGGAGGGCCTGGCCGGCGGAGAGGGTGGCGCCGTTCACGGTGCCGGAGCCGGAGGCGCAGGCGACCGTGAGCCAGCGCCCGCCGCCCGGGGCCGGGCAGCTGAGCGGCGCGCTGAGCTCGAAGAGCGTCGTCGTGAAGTGCTCGCACTTCAGCAGCTCCACGGGAGCGTTTTCGCGGCGTTCGTAATGCGTCCGGTAATCTTCTTTCACAGTATAGTCTATGGCGTCCTTGGCCAGCTCGGTGTGGAGCTGGCGGGGCTTGCCGTCCAGACCGGGACGGTTGTAGTCGTAGATGCGGTAGGTTATGTCGGATGTCTGCTGGATCTCGGCCAAGTAGCATCCTCCACAGATGGAGTGGATGCGGCCGGACGGGATAAAGAAGACGTCTCCGGGGGCGACTTTATGGTCACCCAGGACGTCGATGATTGTCCCGTCCTCCACGCGGCGCGCATATTCCTCCGGCGTCAATGGCTTCGCCAGGCCGGAGTACAGATGCGCCCCCTCGGACGCGCCGATGATGTACCACATCTCGTCCTTGCCATGTCCGCCATGTCTTGCCTGCGCAAGTTCATCGCCGGGATGGACCTGGATGCTCAGGTCCCTCCTGGCGTCGATGAACTTTATCAGCAGGGGGAACTCCCCTCCATAGACTTCGGTCAAAGTCCTGCCGGTCTCCGGACCCTCGGACACGACGGACTCGGAGCCGGGCACACTTGACAGCACCCAGCTCTCTGTCCCCCACACAAGGGTCTTGAGTATCGGCTCGAACTTGTACACTAGATGAGCGGCTCGGCGGTCATTGCGGCCGGCTGAGGGATGCCCATCAGCTTGAGGATGGTCGGAGCGACGTTGCAGAGGGCGCCGTCCTTGACGGTCTTCACCTCGTCACCTGCGTTGATGACCACGAACTGGACGGTGTTCAGCGAGTGGGCGGTGTTCGGGCTGCCGTCGGCATTGACCTCGAAGTCGGCGTTGCCGTGGTCGGCGGTCAGCAGCACGACATAGTCGTGTGCGACGGCCTCATCGACCACGCGGCCGACGAGCTTGTCGATGCAGGCGACAGTCTGGGTGACGGCGGTATAGACGCCGGTATGGCCGACCATGTCGCCGTTGGCGAAATTGAGGATGATCATATCCTCCTTCTCGCTGCAGATGGCGTCGATAAGTTTCTCAGCCACCTCGGGAGCGCTCATCTGCGGCAGCATATCGTAGGTGGGAACCTTAGGGGAATTGACCAGGATACGGTCCTCGTTCTCGAAAACGGTCTCACGGCCGCCGTTGAAGAAGAAGGTCACGTGGGCGTACTTCTCAGTCTCGGCGATACGAAGCTGACGCTTCCCGGCCTTTGAGACGGTCTCGCCGAGGGTATCCTGCACGAGCTCCTTGTCGAAGAGGATATGGACGCCCTTGAAGGAAGCGTCGTAAGGAGTGAGGCAGCAATAGTAAAGAGGAATGGTGTGCATTCCCTCCTCGGGCATATCGTTCTGGGTCAGGACGTTGGTCAGCTCGCGGGCGCGGTCATTGCGGAAGTTGTAGAAGATGATGGCATCTCCCTCCTCGACCTTGGCCAGAGGCTGGCCGGCTGCATCGGTAACGACGATGGGCTTGATGAACTCGTCGGTGACATCAGCGTCATACGAAGCCTGGATGCCCTCGAGTGCGGAAGTGAAAGCGGCGCCCTTGCCCTCGACGAGAAGGTCGTAGGCTTCCTTGACGCGGTTCCAGCGCTTGTCGCGGTCCATGGCGTAGAAGCGGCCGCAGACGGAGGCTACCTTGCCGGTGGTCTCGGCCATCTTCTGCTCGAGTTCGGCCACGAAGCCCTTGCCGCTGCGCGGATCGGTGTCGCGGCCGTCCATGAAGGCGTGGACGAAGACCTTGTCGAGGCCCTGCTCCTTAGCTACGCGGAGGAATTCGTACACGTGGTCAAGGGAGCTGTGCACTCCGCCGTGGGAGGTAAGGCCCATGAGGTGGAGCTTCTTGCCGGACTTCTTCACATAGTCATAGACTGCGCTGATCTCGCTGTTCTCCAAGAGCTTGTGCTCACGGCAGGCGATATTGATCTTCACGAGGTCCTGATAGACGATGCGGCCGGCGCCGAGGTTCATGTGACCGACCTCGGAGTTGCCCATCTGACCGTCGGGAAGTCCGACGTATTCGCCGCAGGCCTGGAGATGGCCGAAGGGATATTTCGCGCGGAGGGCGTCGATGTTGGGAGTGCCCTGGGTCCAGATGGCGTTGGAATAGTCGTGGCGGCCTTCACCCCAGCCGTCGAGGATCATAAGAAGTACTTTTCTGTTCATTGTATGATGTATTTTAATATCCTTTGTTGTTGCAGTCTGCAAAGTTACGAAAAAAAGCTTGTTTCCTTTTCATCACTTATGACT
>CAMJHW010000204.1 GCA_946405645.1 uncultured Bacteroidales bacterium | reverse complement strand
TCCAGAACTCCGCGAGGTGGCGCGGGGTGTTGGAATTCTCGGCGCGGAAGGTCGGTCCGAAGGTGTAGATCTCGCCGAGCGCCGTGGCGCCGAGCTCGCCTTCGAGCTGGCCGCTCACCGTCAGGCTGGTCTGCTTGCCGAAGAAGTCCTTGCCGTAGTCGACGCGGCCTTTCTTGTCGCGCGGGATGTTCTCCAGCGGCAGGGTCGTGACCTGGAACATCTGGCCGGCGCCTTCGCAGTCGGACTCCGTGATGAGCGGGGTGTGCAGATAGACGAATCCCTTGCTGTGGAAATACTCGTGGATGGCGAAGGCCATCTGGCTCCGGAGACGGTAGATGGCGCCGAAGGTGTTGGTCCGGGGACGCAGGTGTGCGACGGTCCGCAGATACTCGAAGGACGTGTCCTTCTTCTGCAGCGGGTAACGCACAGGGTCACAGGTGCCGTAGACCGTGATCTCTTCCGCTTTGATCTCCACTGTCTGGCCGCTTCCGACCGATTCCACCAGATTGCCGAGCACGCCGATGCAGGCGCCCGTCCCGATCTGGGCGAGCACCGGCTCGGTCGTCTCGTTCTTGTCGACGACGATCTGGATGTTCTTGATGGTCGAGCCGTCGTTCAGGGCAATGAACGCGATCTCCTTGTTCCCTCTCTTCGTCCTGACCCAACCTTTGGCCAGAACCTCACGGCCTGCTTCCATCGCGAGCAGGTCTTTCACCTTGGTACGAAGTATTTCCTTCATGTAATTCTTTATATTTTAAAAAGCAGCCCTCGTGGAAGGGGGCTGCTCGTATTCGGTACTGCGTCCTGCCTATTTCGCAGGTTTTCTCGCAGTGTAGCTGATCTTCAGTGCGGAGCAGCGACGCAGCTCCTGCTTCACGTCGGTCACGATACCCATTCTGACATCCTGGTCAGCACGGATGGACACGGTCATCAACTGGCGGTCTTTCTCACTCTTGGATTCACGCTCCGCGGCGATGAAGTCGCGGATGTCGTCCGTCGAACGGAAAGAGTCATTCAGCTGGATACGGGGCTCGTTGCCGAACTGGCCCTGGTAGGCGAGGGTCGGGGAGCCGATGTTGATGTAGCAGTTGAGGTCCTTGCGTTCGAGCTTGACGACTTCGGAAGCCTCCGGAGTCACCACCTTAACCTTGTTCTCGGTCTCACGCATCTGCGTGGTGACCATGAAGAAGAACAGGAGCATAAACACGATATCCGAGAGTGAACTCGAAGTGATTCCCGGCATTTCTCTTTTGCCGCCTTTCTTGAATCTGGACATATTTATACCTCCTATTTTCTTCTAGCGCCAACGTCCTTGGGCTCTGCCTCGGAAATCAACTGAGGGATACAAGCCTTGACAACCTTCTGCTGGTCCTCGTCGAGCTGGATGTATTTCTTGCCATACTCGCGCATGGAGAAATCGTCACGGATCTCGTTGATGGCCTTCACAAGTTCGTTCTGCACGGCGATGTAGGCGCGGTAGCTGGTACCACGGTCATTCTGCAGCGAGATGACGCCCTTGGAGACGGCATAGGTGCCCTTGCTGTATCCTTCGATCTCCTTGACCTCCCTCTCGGGAAGGCTCGGGTCGTTGGAAGGGTTGGTTAAGAATTCTTTGATCTTGTCCTTGAGCAGAGAGATATCAATGGCGTCGCTACCGGCATAAATTCTGTCGGAGGAATTGATCCTCACCTGAATGAGGTTACGGCGGTTGACCTCTTGGTTCTCGAGCGGCTGACTCTTGTCAGGCATCGGCGGGAGCTGTCGGGAGAGTCCGAAATTGGAACCCATCGTTGTGGTCATCAGGAAGTAGCACAACAACAGGAACGCGATATCGGCCGTAGAACTCGAATTGATTGCTGGTGTTTTCTTCGCCATGATATTACTTCTTATTCGCGATAGCCAGACGGATTTCGCCGACGACGATGGCGAGGATGGCGCCAACGCCGGTGATCAGCGTCAGGTTAAGCACGGTATCAGACATTTTGTAAATGCTCTCGGAGTACGGCTTGCCGGAGTAACCGACAGGGGCTCCGCCCTTCGCGAACAGATAGGCAATGAAGCACAGGACGGCGATGCCGACCAGCACGATGCCCATCTTGACGAGGGACTTGGGGTTGTTCTTGATGCTGACGAACAAGCCGATGCCGATCCAGCAGAACAGGGCGAAGACAATCATGATCGCCGCCCAGGTCAGGAGGGTATTCGTCGGAGGAAGCGCGACCTGGTCAGGCTTGGGAGTCGCGAAACCGGAGACGAAGCCCCAAACCAGGATCGCAACGCTGATAAGGATCAGCACCACCATACCCCATTTGAATATTTGATTGAGTTTCATTATATTCAAGATTTACTGAGGTCGGTGAATTATTTCTTGTTGCTGTACTTGGTGAGCACGTCGATGAGGCAGATGGAGGAGTCTTCCATGTCGATGGTGATGGACTCGATCTTCGCAAGGATGTAGTTGTAGAAGACCTGGAGGATCATGGCGACGATGAGACCGCCGACCGTCGTGATAAGGGCGACCTTCATACCACCGGCAACGACGTTCGGGGAGATATCACCCGCAGCCTGGATGGCGTCGAAGGCGTTGATCATACCGATAACCGTACCGAGGAATCCGAGGGACGGGGCGATGGCGATGAACAGGGAAATCCAGGAAAGACCGCTCTCCAGCTGGCTCTGCTGAACGCTGCCGTAGGAGATGA
>CAMJHW010000203.1 GCA_946405645.1 uncultured Bacteroidales bacterium | reverse complement strand
TCGAAGCCGGTGACACGGACTTCGGGATCCAGGCCGGTGTAGCCGGTGAAGGTCGCGAGGTTGTGGACGGAACCGTACACGCGGAACCGCTTGATGAAGTTGCTGTTCTTGAAATTGAGGGTGTAACCCAGGGTCACGTTGTCAATCTTCCAGTAGTCACCGTCCTCGATGTAGTAACTCACGATACGCTGCGTGTCGGAAAGGTTCACCATCTTGCCGGTCTTTTCGCCGGTGCGGGCATCCACAGCCTCGAACTGGTCGAAGGCGCAGTTGAGCGTGTTGTACAGGATGGTCGGGTTTCCGTAGAACATCTTCTGGAAATTCAGGATCTGGAATCCGAAGGCGCCGCGCATGGTGACGGCGAGGTCGAAGTTCTTGTAGCGGAAGTTGTTGTTGAAGTTCAGGTAGATGTCCGGAACGCCGTTGCCGAGGATCTGCCAGTCGGTGTAGCCGGCGTCGGCGGCGAGGCCGTAGTACTTGCTCACCACGTTGCCGTCGGCATCGCGGCGGAGACGCTCGACGACCCACTTGCCGCTTTCGTCAAGACCGATGGAACGGAGGTTGAAGAAGTTGCCGATCGGCTGTCCCACCTTCACCTGGTGCGTGGTCTTCTGGATAGGCTCACCGGTGTAGCCCTCATCGAAGTAGTCGTTCTCGCTCTGGAACTGGTCATTGGAGATGGACAGGAGCTCGTTCCGGTTGTGGGAGAAGGTAACGGAGCTGTTCCACTCGAAGTCGCGGGTGCGGACCGGCGTGGCGTTGAGGAGCAGTTCCACGCCTTCGTTGCGGATCTGCGCGACATTGGCCATGATGGTGCCGTAGTAGTACGGAGGAGTCGGGACGGAATAGTAGTAGAGACCGTCCTTGGTGTCACGGCGGTACACGTCGATGCTACCGTTCAGGCGCTCGTCGAAGACGGAGAAATCGAGACCCAGATTGTACTCGTACTTCTTTTCCCAGCGGAGGTCGGGATTGTTGTTACGGGTAGGGGTGATGGGCTGGATCCACTTGCCGTTGTACATATAGTTGCCGCTGTAGTCGATGGAGGCCAGGGACTGGTACGGGCTGTTGATGTCGATGCCGGTGATACCGAAACCGGCGCGGAGCTTGAGGTTGTTCAGCCACTTGACGCCCTTGAGGAAGTCCTCGTTGTTGAGACGCCAGCCGGCGGAGATGCCCGGGAAGTAGCCCCAGCGGTGATCGGCACCGAACTTGGTGGAGCCGTCCATACGGAGGGAGGCCATCAGGAGGTAGCGGTCGCCGTAGTTGTACGTCACACGGCCGAACAGACCGATAAGCTTGGACATGCTCTTGTAGGAGGACATGCTCGCATTGCCTTCCTTGAGGGCCTGGCCCTTTTCGAGGGCGTTCCAGAGGTAGCCGTCATTCGGGAAGTTCCAGTTGGAGGCGCTGAAGTTCTCGCTGTAGCCGTCCTCGTAGGAATAACCGGCGACACCGGTCACATGGTGGTTGCCAAAGTCGCCCACATAGTTGGCGCTGAGCTCCAGCATGTTGGCGGTGTAGTCGGAGGCGTTGCGGCCGGCCTGGCCGTTGGCACCGCTCTTGGTGGTGCTTTCGTCCTGGCGGGTGTTATAGTAGCCGCCCAGGCCGCTCTGGCCCTTGCGGACGTACATCATCTTGAGGGTGAGGGGATCCCAAGGCTTGAACTCGACGGTGCCGTTGAAGCGGACGTTGCGGTTGCGGTACATGCCCAGCTGCTCTTTGAGGAGGGTCATCGGGTTCGCATAGAGATAGATGTCACGGGTCACATAGGATCCGTCCTCGTTGTACACCGGCTGGAGCGGGCCCTGGATGCAGGCCTGGCGGTAGGCGTAGGAGGCGTTCACGCGGGAGTCCACGTTGGTTTCGTTGGCCATCACTTCACCGGTGAGCTTGAGCTTGTCGTCCAGCAGGTACTGGGAGACGAGGGCGCGGGCGCGGATGTTGGACCGGCCGGTGTTGATGATGGTACCCTTGTTGTCGTTATAGGTCACATTGGCGGTGTAGAAGTTGTGACGGGAACCGCCGCGGATGGACAGATTGTGGTTCTGGGAGACGGCCGTCCGGCTGATCAGACCCAGCCAGTCGGTGGGTTCCTCCACGGCGAGCTGGCCGTTGGCACCCTGGAAGCTCCAGCCTTCGGCCCTACGGGCGAGGACATCGTCAGCCGTCATGAAGTCCGGGCGCTTAAGCCACTGGGAAGCAGTCACATAAGCGCTGTACTCGATGGTGGCGGGCATCTCGCGCTTGGCGTTGCGGGTGGTGATGATGATGACGCCGTTGGTACCGCGGGTACCGTAGATGGCGGTGGCGGAACCATCTTTCAGCACGTCGATGGACTCGATGTCTTCCGGGGCCACGGTGGCGAGGGATCCCGGGATGCCGTCCACAAGGATGAGCGGAGCGGACGAGCCGTACAGGGAGGAAGTACCGCGGAGCATCACGGAGGAGGACGCGGTCGGGTCACCGGAAGGGATGGTGATCTGCAGACCGGCGACCTTGCCCTGGATGAGCTGGCCGGCGTCGATCACGGCGCCCTGGATGAACTCGTCGGACTTCACGCTCTGCACGGAGGACGTGATGTCGGCCTTTTTCTGGGTACCGTAGCCGATGGCGACGGCTTCCTGCAGGAAGGAAACCGCCTCTTGGAGCACCACGTCGATGACGGCGCGGTTGCCGACGGTCTCTTCCACGTTCTCATAGCCGATGCAGGAGAACTGGAGGACGGAGGAGGCGCCCTTGACCGAGAT
>CAMJHW010000202.1 GCA_946405645.1 uncultured Bacteroidales bacterium | reverse complement strand
TCATGATCACGCTGAGTGATGTCCACCATTCTGCTATCATATCAAATAAGTTTTAGAGGTTTCTGCTGCGAATATAGGTAATTATTTATTGAAAAACAACAATTATTCAAGAAAAATGATAAATAATTTTTGTCGCAGGGAAAAATGCTTCCCTGCGGCGCCGTGTCGGGTGCAAGCGGATGGATCAGCGAGAAGAGAATGCCAGGATGTTGTCGATGGCTTCTTCCTTGTCGTCCGTGATGGAAAGGATCAGACCCTTATACTTTCCGCGCGCGAGAAGGTCTTCGAGGAGGGGATAGAGCGGGACCTCACGGGTGTAGTAGTCCACGCCGAGGAAGACCATCGGACTGGCGTAGCCGAACGTTTCGTAGTGGTTCTGCGCGGCGTCCTGGAAGATTTCCTGGAAAGTTCCGGCCGAGCCGGGAGAATAGATGACGCCGCCCTTGGCTATCGAAAGGAGGGTGTCCTCACGCACGCTGTTGAAGAAGAACTTGGCGATGTCGGTCGCGAAGGGAGTGGAGGGTTCGTGGCCGTAGAACCAAGTAGGGATGCCGAGGCTGCGGTAATTCTTCTGCGGGAATCTCTTCCTGACTTCGAAGGCGGTGCGCAGCCAGCCCTGATCGCGGAATGAAGGCGCGACCTTGATCATCTCCAAGGCTTCCTCGAGCTCGTCCATGTCACGTCCGGCCATCCATGCGCCGAAGTGCGTGGCTTCCATGGCACCCGGGCCTCCGCCCGAAGCCATGATCTTGCCTTTCTCGGTCAGGGACTTGCTGATGATGGCCACGTCCTTGTAGGCGTCGTCCGTACGGAGAAGGGCATGGCCGCCCATGACCGCGCAGACCTGCTTCTCGTCGAAACGGCTCAGGAAATCGTACATCGCATCGCTCATCGCGTGGTCGTGCAGGGAGCGTCCCAAAGTTTCGCGGATATCGTCGCAATGCTTGCCCTGCTCGGTATAGTTCATATAGACGCGGGAATCGAAGCAAGTGGCGAAGCTCTGCTCGTCTTCGGGATCATAACCCTCGTAGAGGGAATCTCCGGTGTAGAGCTTGCCCCTGAAGGCATTGTAAACACGGCCCATCCTGGGAAATACGATACAAGTCTTGCCTATCTCGTCCTCCATGGCGGCTGGGATCTCGCAACCCAGGAAACAGCAGTCAGTGAAGCGGTGCCCCGCGGCGACGTACTGCGGGACGAGGTTGAAATCTATATATTGGAAAACATACCGGGTGATGAAGCCGGTGCTGTCGGGCGCGGGCAGTTCAGATATATTCTCGACTTCCTTATAGGGATTGGCCATATACGGGTTCAGTGTTAGCGGTTCAGTATTTACAAAGATAGTAACTTTGGATGATTTTTTCTAAATTTGTATATCAGACCAAAACAGTTTTTATGAAACCTATCCGCATTCTCCTTCTGGCGTTGCCGATACTGGCAGCCGCCGCTTGCAGCAAACCTCAGGCCCATTCCCCTTCGATCCCCAAGGATCCCGACATCGAGCGTCAGATCGATCGTATTCTCTCAAAGATGACGCTTGACGACAAGGTCGGCCAGATGCTCCAGCTCAACATTGATGTTCTCGGAGGCTATACCCTGGTGAACGGCAGTCCGGCTTGGGCGCTTAATGAGGAGAAGGTGGATACCGTGATAGCCAATTACCGCGTCGGTTCGTTCCTCAACGCTCCCGGCAGGGCGGCTACTCCCGAGCAGTGGAGGGACTGGATAGGCATGTTCAACAAATACTCCGTCGAACATCTCGGAGTCCCCACTCTTTATGGACTGGACCACAATCATGGCGTGACTTACTCGCAGGGCGGGACCCTCTTCATGCAGCCCATCAACCTCGGCGCGTCATTCAATGTGGAGCTTGCCCGCGAAATGGCTGAGGTGACTGCGTATGAAAGCCGCGCCGGAAACTGTCCGTGGGTGTTCAACCCCGTAGTGGACCTGGGCCGCGATCCCAGATGGTCGCGTATCTGGGAGAGTTTCGGAGAAAGCCCGGTGGTCAACGCCCGCATGGTCGAGACTGAGGTCAAGGCCTACCAGGGCGACGACCCCAACCATATCGACAAGTATCACGTGGCGACTTCCGTCAAGCATTATTTCGCATATGGAGCGCCTTTCACCGGCAAGGACCGTACACCGGCCTACCTGTCTCCGCAGATGATACGTGAGAAGTATTTCACCCCGTTCAAGGCAGCGGCGGAGGCCGGCGCCCTCACCTTCATGGTCAACTCCGCCAGCATCAACGGCATGCCCGTCCATGCCAGCTACGAGTACCTTACCCAATGGCTCAAGGAAGACCTGAACTGGGACGGAATGATCATCACCGACTGGGCCGACATCAACAATCTCTACACCCGTGAAAAGGTGGCCAAGGACAAGAAGGACGCCATCCGCATTGCCATCAACGCCGGCATCGACATGAGCATGGACCCGTACAGCGTCGATTTCTGCGGACTGCTCAAGGAACTGGTCGAGGAGGGCGCGGTCAAGATGTCCCGAATCGACGACGCCGTCAGGAGGATCCTGCGCGTCAAGATCCGTCTCGGACTCCTTGACACTCCCGATATCGATCCTGCCGACTATCCTCTCTACGGCAGCGACGAGTTTGCCGCCAAGGCCCTGCACGCGGCCGAAGAAGGCGAAGTCCTCCTCAAGAACGACGGCATCCTACCTCTTGCGAAGAATGCCCGAATACTACTTACCGGCCCCAACGCCAACCAGATGCGCTGTCTCAACGGCGGCTGGAGCTACACCTGGCAGGGATCCGGCATCGAGGAGATGGCGG
>CAMJHW010000201.1 GCA_946405645.1 uncultured Bacteroidales bacterium | reverse complement strand
TGCTCGAAAAACGGTTGGAAGACAATAAAAATGATTAAATTTGTGGCATGATGATGCGTTAACGCTTCGGACATGCCGCCTGCAATTCATCTCAAAGGAAACAGCTTCGGAGGCCTCATGGAGGCAGGATGCGACGAAGCGGGCAGAGGGCCGCTCGCCGGTCCGGTGTTCGCTGCGGCCGTAATCCTCCCCGACACCTTCTTTCATCCCTTGCTGAACGACTCCAAAAGGATGACGGAAAAGGCGCGTGAAACACTGCGCCCCATCATCGAGACCGAGGCCGTAGCCTGGGCGGTTGAAGCCGTATATCCGGAAGAGATAGACAGGATCAACATCCTCAACGCATCCATCACCGGCATGCAGCGGGCCGTCCTCCAGTTGAAGGTCAAGCCCGATATCCTGCTCATAGACGGAAACCGTTTCCACCCCATGGAAGGATACGCGCACGTCACCGTCGTGCACGGCGACGCCACCTATGCAAGCATAGCCGCGGCGTCGGTGCTCGCCAAGACCTGGCGCGACGAATACATGCGCAAGATCGCCTTGGAGTACCCGCAGTACGGATGGGACCGCAACATGGGCTATCCCACCAAGGAACACATCGAAGCCATCCGCGAATACGGATATACTCCGTATCACCGCAAAAGCTTCCACCCCAAAGAATTGGAACCAACACTATTCGACAACATATGAATACCATCATTAAGAAAGCCCTTCTCGCTCTCGCGGCGACCCTTACCCTTACCGTAAGCGCCAGCGCTGACGAAGGTATGTGGCTTCTCCCGCTCCTACAGAAGATGAATGCGGGAGCCATGGCGGAACTCGGATGCCGCCTCACCCCCGAGCAGATCTACAGCATCAACAATTCTTCCCTCAAGGACGCCATCGTACATTTCGGAGGCGGCTGTACCGGCGAGATGATCTCCGGCCAAGGTCTCGTCATCACTAACCATCACTGCGGATACAGCGTCATCCAGTCCCTCTCCTCCCCCGAGCACAATTACCTCGAGGACGGGTACTGGGCCATGAACAACAAGGAAGAGCTTCCCGCCCCCGGGCTCAGCGTCACTTTCCTGCAAAGCATGACCGACGTCACGTCCGTGCTGGAGAAGGCATATGAGTCCGCACTCAAGGCCAACAAGAAGGCCGAGGATAAAGAGGAAATAGCCGAAGCGGCCATGGAGGCCGCAGCCCAGGCACTCGCCGAGAAGGCCGAGGCCGACAACCCTCACTGCACGGCAAGGGTACAAAGTTTCTACAACGACAATGTTTTCTATCTCATTGTCTATAAGACGTTCAATGATATCCGCTTCGTCGGCGCTCCTCCGGCATCCTCCGGAAAATTCGGAGGCGAGACCGACAACTGGATGTGGCCCAGGCACACTTGTGACTTTTCGATGTTCCGCGTCTATGCCGGCCGCGACAACGAACCGGCCGCATACAGCGAGGACAATGTTCCCTATCAGCCTAAAAAGACCCTCGCCGTGTCCCTGAAGGGCTATCAGGACGGAGACTTCGCAATGATTATGGGCTACCCCGGACGCACCCAGCGCTTCCAGACCGCCGCCCAGCTCAAGCAGATGATTGCCAACCAGCGCATCGCGATCGATGCCCGCACCGTCCGTCAGGACGTGATGTGGGAGGCGCGCATGGCCGACCCGGCCGTCAACCTTCAGTACGCCAGCAAGTACGCCAGTTCCTCCAACGGCTGGAAGAAATGGCAGGGCGAAGAGCTCGCCTTCCAGAAGCTGAACATCATCGGCCGCGAGGAGCAGAAGGAAGCCGAGTTCAACGCCTGGGCAGCCGCCAAGAAAAAACGCAATGAAGCCTACGGAAACGCGATCAAGACCATCGCCGACGCCGTCGAGGCCTCTGCCGACGCCGAGAACGCCTACACCCTCCTCACCGAGAGCATCTACCGTATCGAGGCCGTAAGCTTTGCGGCATCGTTCGCCAACGCATTCCGCCGCGCCCAGGCCTCGGGAAGCGACGACAGTGAAGCTTTGGAGACCGCTATTTCCACTCTGGCTAGACAGTACCGTGACTACTATGAGCCTCTCGACCGCAAGGAAGGCGTCGCCCTCTTCAAGCATTATCTGGCCAATGTCAAGCCGGAAGACAAGGTGGAAATCGAGGGCCTCGACGTAAACGAAGTGGAAGCCTTCGTGAAATATCTTTTCGACAATACGGCATTCACCTCCGAGGAAAAGATACGCGAGAAGATCAAGTCCTACGACGACCTCCTCGAGGATCCCGCAATGATGGTCTATCTCGCCATCGTCGGAGCGGCGCAGAAGTTCGCCCCGGCGATGAACGCAAGCGCCGGCCCTATCGCCGAAGGCAGCAAGGCCTTTACCAAGGGCCTGATGGAGTGGAAGGCCGGCGAGCCTTCGTACCCCGACGCCAACAGCACGATGCGTCTCACATACGGTACCGTCAAGTCCTATTCCCCTCAGGACGGCGTGATCTACAAGCACTACACCACCCTGAAGGGCGTCATAGAGAAAGAGAACAACGACGATTACGAATTCCGCGTCCCGGCACGCCTGCATGAGATATATGTCAACAAGGACTACGGCCAGTACGCCAACGAGAAGGGAGAGCTCCCCGCCTGCTTCCTGATCAACTGCGACATCACCGGAGGCAACTCCGGCTCGCCCGTGATGGATGCCGACGGTAATCTCATCGGCCTCGCCTTCGACGGCAACTGGGAGTCGATGTCCAGCGACGTGATGTTCGAGCCCGACCTCCAGCGCTGCATCTGCGTGGACATCCGCTACGTCCTCCTGCTCCTCGACAAGTTCGGCGGAGCCGG
>CAMJHW010000200.1 GCA_946405645.1 uncultured Bacteroidales bacterium | reverse complement strand
AAGGAAGGCCTTCTCCACGTGTCCGAGATCGCATGGAACAAGACCGAGAACGTCGAAGACGTCCTCAAGGTCGGTGACGAGATCGATGTCAAGCTCCTCGAGATCGATGCCAAGACCGGCAAGATGAGACTCTCCATGAGGGCTCTCACCGACAAGCCGGAAGGCTATGTCGAGCCCAAGCGCCCCGAGCGCGGACCGCGCGGCGGCAATGGCCGCGGCGGCGAGCACGGCGGCGACCGCGGACCGCGCGGCGAGCGCGGCGAGCGTCGCGGAGAGCGCCCTGAGCGCGGAGGCCATAACGGTGGCGAGCGCCGCGGAGACCGCCCTGAGCGTTCTGAGCGCGGCGAGCGTCCCGAGCGCGGCGGTGACCGCGGTCCCCGCAGGACCTTCGGTCCCAAGCGCGAGGCCCCTGCCCCGACCCTCGACGACTACCGCGAGCCCACCGACGAGATCTTCTAGTCTACCCACTTAGGTCCAGCGTGATCTACAAACGCTTGACCTTCAGCGATTTAACCATAACCTCCATCCCCTTTTGGGAGATGGAGGTTTGTTTTATTTCACTGACTGTCAGCGTATTACAAAACACGACACTAATTCCATTGTTTTGAAAAATGTATAGAAAAGGTTATATTTGTGGGAAATTTCTAACTTTTCATACAATATGCAGGAAAAAGACGGAAAGTACATCTTCGGAGTCGTGAAGGTGGGTGACAAAGGACAGATCGTGATTCCAAAGGACGCAAGGAATCTCTATGGCATCAAGCCGGGCGACGCCTTGATAGTGCTGGGAGACGAGAGAGGTATGGCAATGTTGAAGACGGAGATCTTCCAGGATGTTATCGACCAGGCGATGGAGGGCCTTACGAAATGAGAAAGCACTGGCTGGACAACCTTCGTTGGGTAACGGTACTTCTGGTACTGTTCTATCACGTAATCTATTTCTATAATAATAAAGGAGTATTCGGCGGAATAGGAGGATTCGGCGATTATCCCGAGCATCCGCAATACCAGGATGTCGTGATGTACATCCTTTATCCCTGGTTCATGCCTCTTCTGTTCATTCTTGCAGGTATCAGCGCCAGATATGCCCTGCAGCGCAAGACGGCGAAGGAGTGGTTCCGGGCACGCACGCGCAAGCTGCTGGTTCCCGGCACCATCGGCCTGCTGGTATTCCACTGGATGACAGGATACTTCAACACCGTCGTTGCCGCAAGGCAAGGAGTTTTCGATGGTCTGCCCTTGCCTGCAAAGTATCTTGTAATGGCTTTCAGCGGCATCGGACCGCTCTGGTTCGTCCAGGTGCTGTGGCTGCTGTGCATCGTGCTGCTTCTGGTCCGTGCACTGGACAGGAATGACAGGTTCTGGAACTGGTGCGGCAAGGCGGGAATCGTACCCATCATACTTCTGGGCATCCTGTTCTGGACCGGAGAGCAGACACTCGTCAAGAATCCCCGCCCGGAGACTCTTGACGGTCTTCTAAACCTCTACAAGCCACTGTTCTACCTGGTACCATTCCTTCTGGGATACTTCGTATTCTCGCACGACAAGGTCCAGGAAAAACTGGAAGCGGTTTGGATCCCGTTGTTAGTTTGCGCCGTCGTCGCCGGCGCAGCGCTCGTCATCACGACCTTCGGCCAGGACAACACATCGCCGCAGTATCTTGGCAGTCCACTCAACTGTCTTTACGGTTGGATGATGTGTCTTGCGATGATGGCCTGGTTCAAGGCACGCTTCGACAGGACGGGACGCTTCGCCGGCTATATGACCCGTTCCAGCTATGGTATCTACATAGTGCATTATCTGGTCATTGCCGCCTTTGGCTATATGATGAAGACGTACACGCAACTGCCTCCAGTAGCGATGTACTCCATACTGTTCATAGCAGTATTCACACTCTCTCCCCTGCTGTATGAAGCGCTTCACCGCATCCCTGTGGTGAAATGGTGCGTCTTCGGCGAATGACCTGAAAGGCTATTCGCCGGAATCCGCCGGCCAGGTAGTGAACGGGTGATGTGACAGGAAGGAATTGTAGAAACGACGGTCTCCGGTGACTTCGGGGCCTAGCCAGGCGGGGCGGTCGAAGGCCTCGTCCGAAGCGCCGAGTTCGATCTCGGCCATTACGAGGCCGGCGTTGGCCCCGTGGAACTCATCTATCTCCCAAGTGTGGACACCATCGGTATTCCTTGCCAGATGACGGGTCTTGTCGATGACGACGGGCTCGGCGAGGGCCAGTAGTTCCTCCGCCTCGCCGGCCGGAATCTCCTTCTCCCATTCAAAGCGCGACAAGCCGCCGTCGAAAGACGGGCCCTTGATGGTCAGGAAACCCTGGTCGTCACGGACACGCACCCGGACAGTTCGTCCCGGAGAAGAGCTGAGATAACCCTGAGCTATGCGGTACGAACGGAACACTTCCGGCTTGTAGTCTCCGATGACGAGAAACTTCCTTTCTATTTCCTGGGCCATTGCAAGAATTGTTTTGAACATCACAAATATAAGAGATTTTTCGCGTAAATTAGTGGAGCAAAAACACCACGGATATGAAACGCAGGGAATTCATCAGGACGACGGCGCTGGCCGGACTCGGAGCAGGCCTGGTCGGCTGTTCGACGAGGAAGGCGACAGGACCGTATGATATCGGCAGGATCGGCGGTAAGGCAAGGATGCACCTCAGCTTCTTCCCTTACGAACTCCAGCTGCAGCATACGTTCACTGTGGCGTCGTACTCCAGGACAACCACGCCCGACGTGCAGGTCGAGATCGAGTACGACGGGTACGTCGGCTACGGCGAAGCCTCGATGCCGCCGTACCTCGGCCACACGGTCGAGAGCGT
>CAMJHW010000199.1 GCA_946405645.1 uncultured Bacteroidales bacterium | reverse complement strand
ACCTTGGTCTTCTCGACGAAGGCGGCGCGGTCCTCTTCGGTCCACCAGTTGTTCATGTTGCCGTCCTTGTCGAAGAGGCTGCCCTGGTCGTCGAAACCGTGGGTCATCTCATGGCCGATGACCACGCCGATAGCACCGTAGTTGACGGCATCGTCCGCATCCGGATTGAAGAACGGAGGCTGAAGGATGCCGGCAGGGAAACAGATCTCGTTGGTGGTAGGGTTGTAGTACGCATTGACAGTCTGCGGAGTCATGCCCCACTCGGTCGGATCCGTAGGCTTGCCGAGCTTGGAGAGATTGTCGGCAACATACCATGCGCTGGCGGCACGGAGATTCTCATAATAGCTGAGCTTGGGATCGACCGTAAGGGTGCTGTAATCCTTCCACTTGTCAGGATACCCGATCTTGACGGTGAAGGCGGACAGCTTCTCGCGGGCGCGGGCCTTCGTCTCGTCGGACATCCACTCAAGTTCGTCGATATGCTGGCCGAGGGAGACCTGAAGGTTCTTGACGAGCTCGAGCATCCTCTGCTTGGAGGACTCCGGGAAGAACTTGGCGACATACATCTGGCCGACGGCCTCGCCCAGGATGCTGTTGGGGACGCTCATCGCGCGCTTCCAGCGGGGACGCTGCTCGGTCACGCCGCTCATCTGGGTGCTGAAGAAATCGAAGGAAGCGGCATAGAAGTCGTCGGAAAGCGAGCTGGCGGCACCGCTGATCAGCTGTGCGGCAAGATAGTCTTTCAGGACATCCAGAGGAGTATCCTTGAAAAGCTTGCTGAAGCCTTCGAAGAAGGAAGGCTGCTCGACGATGACCTTGTCCATCTCGGGAAGGCCCATCGCGGCCGCAAAGCCCTTGAAATCAAAGCCGGGATAGGCCTTGTAGATCTCCGCGGAGCTCATGGGATTGTAAAGCTTGGTGTAGTCGCGGTTTTGGACGCTTGTCCAGGAGAATTCCGCGAGGCGGTCTTCGATACCGGCGGCGTTGGCGGCGCGCTCCGCGCTGTTGTCAAGGCCTGCAAGAGCGAAAAGCTTCGCGAGCATGGCCTCGTAACCCTTGCGGAGCTCCGCATTCGCGGGATCTACATAATAGTCACGGTCGCCCATGCCGAGGCCTCCCTGGCCAAGGTAGAATATCTGGGTCTTGCTGTCCATCAGGTCGGCATCGACGCCGCCGCCGAAGAAACCGCCTTCACCGACGAGATTAAGCTTGCCGAGATGAGCGGCAAGGGCAGCCTTGTCGGGAACGGCATAAAGCTCGTCGAGATATTTCTTGAGAGGAGCTGCACCTTCATTGTTGAGACGGGTGGAGTCGAGACCCTGCTTGTAAAGGTCCACGATCTTCTGGTCGATGCTGCCGGGTTCGGGATTCATGGTGGTCATCTCGGAGAAGAGGGCGTTGAGGTCCTCGACATTGCGCTCGCGCAGCACGTCGAACGAACCGTAACGCGCATACTCCGGCTTCAACGGGTTATTCTTGATCCAACCGCCGTTGGCATACATGTAGAAATCGTCTCCGGGCTTGACGGAAGTGTCCATGTCCGCGGGATTGATGGCCGGTACGCCTGCCTGCTTCTCGGAGCAGGAGGCAAGTACCATCAGAGGGATGATCATAAGGATAATCTTTTTCATATTGTTTTTTGAATTGATTGATTATTTCTTGGTATTCAACGCCTGGAGACGCGCGCTTGCAGCCGCCTTCTCGGCATCGTCCGCGCCGTATTTCGCAAGCATCGGAAGATACTTCTTCTCGAGCTTGACATTGCCGTCCCGGCGGGCCATCAGGACACTGTTCTTGATGGAAGTATAGTCGGAGGGGTCGATCTTCAGGACCTTGTCATAGTATTTGCGCGCGGATTTGTTGTCCTTGCGGGCTATGAAATAGTACGTACCGATATTGGACATGAACAAAGTATTCTTCGGATCGTATTTGAGCATCTTCTCGGAGAGCGAGCGGAACGACTCGAGAGAGGTGGGGCTGCCGATAGTGTAAAGCGTGGCGCAATATTCCTGGATGCCGGCCTTGAAGAGGTCTTCATCGGCCGGCTCGTCACCATACTTCCAGGCCGGATGGGCCGTTCCGTTGTAGTCTATCAGCGCCGAAAGGGCTGCAGTAGCCATGTCGGGGCTCTCCTTCTCATAGGCCATCAGGGATGTTATGGATGCGAAACGTAGGTCGAGCCTGTCCGGGTAAAGCTTGACAGCCTTGTCGATGGAGGACGAGGCAAGGGCAAAAAGTGAATCGGAGTAGAATGTCTCCTCGAAATAGTTGACGTCAGCCCCGAGGCTGTCCTTCAGGACAAGCACCGGCCTGGCGCCGAGGAAACGGTCCTGCCGCTTGGCCACGACAGCGGTGGAGAGTGCCTTTGAAAGATAGAGGTTGAAGCGTGCCGTCAGCATGTCGGGATCCTCAGGATAAGCCTTCTCCCATCTTTCCAGCAGGGACTCGACTCCCACGCCGTCGATGCCGACGTGCTTGGTCAGGGTCTCATAGCGGGACTTGAACGATTCGGGACTCTCCTGGGCTGACAATGCGGAGAACGCGCCGGCCGCAAGGAGTATGGTCAACATCCATTTTTTCATACTATATCCATTCTGATGCGACGGGACTGCGGATGCAGGTTGTTGCACCTGCGTCCGAGATTCTTCACGAATCCAAGAGGGACGCCGCGGTAAGTAATAACACTGTATCCTATGGGAGCATCTTCCAACACTATAGTGTCGCGATGGAGGAAATGAAGGGCGGTCTGCTTGTCAACCGCAGCCTCGGGATAGCGCGAGCGGTCGAAGAAGATGCTGAGCGCCCAGTCGGGATCCGGGATGAAATCCTTCCCCTTCCACTCCCCTTCGATCACTCCCGTCCTCAGAGG
>CAMJHW010000198.1 GCA_946405645.1 uncultured Bacteroidales bacterium | reverse complement strand
AGGTTGCGGGCTCTGGCGGAGCAGTACCGGCCCGTGATGGGCCGGGACGTGCTCGCGAAGCCCGGAAGCGGCGCAGCCGGCGGCATGGCCGGAGCCCTATGGGCTGTGGCCGGCGGCGAACTCAAGCCCGGCGCGGACGCCGTACTCGACATCCTCGGATTCGAGGACCGGCTCGAAGGAGCCTCGCTCGTCATTACGGGCGAGGGCCGCATAGACGCGCAGACCCTGCAGGGAAAACTCCCTGCCGTGGTCGCCCGCCGTGCCAAGGCCTTCTCCCCCACCCTTCAAGTCATCGCATTCACGGGAAGTCTCAAATTGGATTCACCGCAGTCCGTCTTCGACGACATTATCCAAATCACGCCGGAAGGGACTCCCCTCTCCGTCGCACTCAATCCTTCCTTCGCCGGCGCCCGTCTCACCGAGGCGGCGGCTAAGATCAGATACCGCTGAACGAACTGAAGCCTCCGTCGACGGGCAATACTACGCCCGTAACGAAGGAAGCGGCGTCGCTGCACAGGAACTGCGCCGCACCGTTGAGTTCCGTCAGGTCGCCGAAGCGACGCATCGGAGTCTTGGCGATCACCTTGACGGACCTGTCGGTCAGACTGCCGTCTGGATTGAGCAGAGCCGCACGGTTCTGCTTACCTATGAAGAATCCCGGAGCAAGCGCATTCACGCGTATCTTCTCGCCATACTTGATGGCCATCTCCTGAGCCAGCCAACGGGTGAAATTGGACACTCCCTCCTTGGCTGCTCCATAACCGGCCACACGCGTCAAGGCATCATAAGCAGCCATGGAAGAAATATTCAGTATGGCTCCATAACCTTGCTTCGCAAATATCTCCGTAAAGACGTGGCAGGGATAAACCGTTCCGTTAAGATTGAGATCGAGCACTTTCTCCCAGTCCTCGAGTTTCATGTCCCAGAAATTCTGGTCAGGCATCACGTTGGCTCCCGCCACGTTGCCACCCGCGACATTTATTAGGATGTCCACCTTACCTCTTGAAGCGACAACCTCCTCTGCAATCTTGCGCACAGCTTCGGTGTCCATCACATTGCAGGCATATCCACAAGGATTACCCCCAAGCGCACGGAGCTGCTCTACAGTCGGTTCCACCTGCTCAGGCCTATGGGCCAAAGCGACGACATCCGCTCCCTGGGATGCGAAATGACGGGCAAGCGATCCGCCCAAAGCACCGGCCGCGCCGGTGATGACGGCGACCTTGCCCTCTATGGAAAACATCTCGTTCATATCTTTCAGATCAATTGGTTATTTATCTCGTCACGGACGGCCGCCATCATGCCCTCGACCTGGCCGAGGGCTAGCATGCGGCCATGGAAACTGTACCCGGGATTGTACCCGACCTTCTCGTCTCCAAGCATGGTCTTGCCATGGTCGACGCGGAAAGGAAGGGACGGGTCCTGCTTCTCGAAGATACGCACCAACTCGACAAGGTTCGCACGACCGGCAGTGTGCGGAGCTTCTATGAAATTGCCGTTGTCGAACACATCGCAGCTGCGGAGGTGGACGAAACAAGTGCGTGGTGCGAAACGCCGGGCCATGTGCACAACGTCGTTGTGCGCGCCCGAAGACAGCGAGCCCGCACAGAATGTCAGGCCATTGTGCGGATTGTCGACGGCATCGAGCATCCAGGCGATGTCTTCCTCGTCTGTCACGATGCGCGGAAGGCCAAGAACCGGCATCGGAGGATCGTCCGGATGGATGCACATCCTTATGCCGTACTCTTCGCACACCGGCATGATGGCGCGGAGGAAATACACAAGGTTGTCGCGCAGTTTTTCCTTTGTGATTCCGTCATAGAGCGCCATCAATGCCTTGAAAGTCCTCACCGGGGCATCGTCGTCGTCACGGAAATTGGCATTGACGAAACCCTGCGTCTTGACGATGATGACATCCACGAGATGCCGGCGCTCCTCTTCGGTGATGACCTTGTCCAAGGCCTCGACCTTGGCAAGAGTCTCCACGGAATAATCCTTTTCAGCGCCTTCGCGCGCCAATATCTTCAGGTCGAAATAAGCGAACCGTACATAGTCGAAATACAGCGATGAAGTACCGTCGCCCATAGGGTATTCAAGTTCGGTCCGTATCCAGTCGATGACCGGCATGAAGTTGTAGCAGACCGTCCTGATGCCGCACTGGCCGAGATGGGCCAGGCTGACCTTGTAATTCTCTATCAGACTGTCTCGGCCGGGACCGGCATATTTGATCTCTTCGCTGACGGGAAGGCTCTCCACCACCGACCATCGCATTCCATGGGCCTCTATCGACTCCTGCGTGGCACGTATGGCTTCCACAGTCCAAACCTCCCCTATCGGCACACTGTGCAATGAAGTGACGATCCCCTCCACCCCGATCTGACGGAGCATATCGAGCGTGACCTTGTCACCGGGACCGAACCATCTCCAGGTTTTCTCCATATCCTATTCTGCTATCAGATGCAGCACGCGGCTGGAATAACCCATCATTTCGTTCGAAAAGCCGAAGGGCATCTCGAGGCCGTTGTTCATGAGGAACGCTCCGCTGAAAGACCTGCCTTCGAACGATAGCGGACGGCCGGGGGCCTTGTCGAGCTCGACTACCTTGTACATCCTGTCCGGATCAAGGCCGGCCATCTTGACGCGCGGCGGGTGGTTGTCGTAGAGATTGTCTATCCTCCACCAGTAGAAGACCGCCTCGGACTTGTCCTTCGAGCAGTACATCAGCGAAGCTATACCGAGATTGTCATACGGGGAGACCAGACGGTAGATATCGCCGAACTGCACGACAGGACGCACCGACTTGTAGTCGGCGATAGCCTGCCTGCACTGGGCGATCTCCGCTTCGGTCATATCCTTGGGCTGGAGCTCCATTCCCAGACGGCCGCTCATGGCCACGTCGATGCGGA
>CAMJHW010000197.1 GCA_946405645.1 uncultured Bacteroidales bacterium | reverse complement strand
GACCAGTATATTGTTACGCGCGAGCGCGTCGAGGATCTGACCGCCCAGGGTGTCTGGGTGAACGAGTCCAAGTCCATCGCCACCTACAACACCGGTTATGTGCAGTTCTACTTCCCCTGGATCGAAGGCCTCTCCTACAAGGCCAGCCTCGGTCTGAACTACCGCAACTCCAAGGGCGGTTCCTTCACCGGCGTGGGCGTGAACGCTTCCGCCACCAACCCCAACGGCGCTTCCTGGTCCTTCAACGACACGTTCAACTGGACCGTGGAGAACCTGCTCTCCTATGACCGTGTCTTCGGCAAGCACCGTGTGAACGCCGTCGCCCTGTATTCCGCCGAGCAGACCACCTCGACCGGCCAGTCCCTCTCCGGAAAGAACATCCCCAACGAACTCTTCCAGTACTACAACATCGGCAGCGCCGTGGCTTCCGACATCACCGTAAACGGCGGTAGCTACACGCAGACCGGCCTCCTCTCCTACATGGGCCGTATCATGTACTCCTACGACGACCGCTACATGCTTTCCGCCGCGGTCCGTTCCGATGCTTCCTCCCGCCTGGCCCCCGGCCACAAGTGGCACACCTATCCGGCTGTCTCCGTCGGTTGGAACATCCACAACGAGTCCTTCATGCGCAACACCCGCGGCTGGCTGGACGAACTGAAAGTCCGTGTCGGTTACGGTGAGACCTCCAACCAGGCCATCGCCGCCTACGCCACCCTCGGCCGCCTGAGCACCCTCGTCTACAACTTCGCCGACGACAAGTACGGCACCGGCTACTACGTGTCCACCCTGCCGAACGAAGACCTCGGCTGGGAGTATTCCCAGACCTGGAACTTCGGTCTCGACTTCAGCTTCTTCAAGGGCCGTCTCCGCGGTACCCTCGAGCACTACCGCGTCGCCACGAAGGACATCCTCCTCAACCTGGGCCTGCCTTCCACTTCCGGTGTGAGCGGCTATACCGCCAATATCGGCGCCACGCAGAACCGGGGTCTCGAACTGACCCTCAACGGGACGATCATCGAGAACCGTGACTGGAGCTGGACCGCCGGCCTGAACCTCTACGCCAACCGCAACAAGCTCGTGGCCCTGGCCGACGGTTCCGACCGCGACGAAGGCAATGCCTGGTTCGTGGGTTACCCGCTGAACTGCCTCTATGACTACGAGTACGACGGTCTCTGGCAGCCCGGCGATCCCTACATGGACATCCTCGAGCCCAGCACCGAAGTCAACGGCATGAAGCAGGCTGTCGGTACCATCAAGGTGAAGTACCACGGCGAGTATGAGGCAGACGGCACCCCGAAGCGGGCCATCAACACGACCGACCGCGTCCCGATCAACGCCGAGGCCACCTTCCAGGGCGGTTTCAACACCACCGTGGCTTGGAAGAACCTGGATCTCACCGTGATCGGCGCCTTCCAGGCGGGCGGTATCCTGCTGTCCTCCCTGCACAGCGCGAACTCCTACCTGAACATGCTCACCGGCCGCCGCGGCCAGCTCGATGTCGATTACTGGACCCCGGAGAACACCGGCGCCCACTATCCGCGCCCGGGCTCCCTCGTGAGCAGCGACAACCCCAAGTACGCCTCCACCCTGGCCTATTTCAACGGCTCTTACCTGAAGATCCGCACGATCACGCTCGGGTATAACTTCCACAAGCTCGGCGCCCTGAAGCGCGCCGGCATCGACAACCTCCGCGTCTACACGACCCTCCAGAACCCGGGTCTCGTGCTCTTCTCCGACTACACCCGCGAGACCGGCCTCGATCCGGAACCCAACGCCAACGGCGGTTCCACCGCCGCCGGCCGTCCGGGCCCGAGCCGTCTGTCCTATGTGGGCTACAATACGCCGAATACGCGTAACTTCCTCTTCGGTGTGAATTTAACCTTCTAATCGAATCCGAGCCATGAAAAATATCGCGAAAATCGCATTGGGTATCGCCGGAGCCGCCCTCGTCGCCAGTTCTTGCACCAAGATCCTCGAGGAGCACCCGAAGACCAACTATACCCCGGATTTCTTCTCCACGTCGATGGGTGTGGAAGGCGGCCTGACCGCCCTGTACGGCCATCTCCGTTACCTCTATGGCAACGGCTACTATTACAACATCCTGACCACCGGTACCGATGAGGCCACCTGGGGCCAGTCCGCCGACGGCAACTTCAAGGACGCCGACATGTCCGACGCCGGCAACCTGAACGCCAGCACCTCCCGCAGTGACAACCTCTGGGGCAATGCGTTCACCTACATCAACACCGCCAGCGGCATCATCGAGAACGCCGAGGCCGTAGGCCTAGACAAGGCGATGATCGCCGAGGCCCGCTTCTTCCGCGCCTTCGACTACTTCCAGCTGGTCCAGACCTTCGGCGGCGTGCCGCTCGACCTGGGCGCCGGTGAGCTCGCCTTCAACAGCAAGCCGGTCCGTGAGTCCGTGCGCAACACCGTGCCCGAGGTCTATACCAAGGCCGTCTTCCCGGACCTCAAGACCGCGATGGCCGACCTGCCCGTGAATCCCCGCCTGACCGGCGCGCTGACCCAGAACGTCGCCCGCCTGTACCTCGCCAAGGCCTATCTGACCTATGCCTGGTGGCTGGAGAACCCGGGCCAGATCCCGACCTATCCGGAGTGCTCCCGCACCGATCCCGACGGCCACGACGCCAAGTGGTACTTCCAGCAGGCCTATGACCTGTCCCTGCAGGGCATCAACAACCCGGGTCCTTACGGCCTGGTGGAGAACTTCTACATGGTCAGCGACGGCGCCCACGACCGCAACAAGGAGATCATGCTCTATGCCGACCATACCGAGAATTCCCAGCAGTACAACGGCTCCGACCTCGGTTACAGCGGCGGCGGCGGTATGGACAACTTCGCCGGCTGGATGATGAACTGGAACTATCCGAACATGCAGGCCACGGCCAAC
>CAMJHW010000196.1 GCA_946405645.1 uncultured Bacteroidales bacterium | reverse complement strand
TCCTGGGCGAAATCGCCCCGGTTCGCGAACTCGAACACGCGGATGCCGCCGTCGTAGCAGGCCTTGAGGACGTGCTTGGCGATGTCGATGTCGGAATGGTAAAAGACCGGGACGATGCCCGTCTCCTTCATCGCCGTCAGAACCTGAAGTTTGTTGTACTGTGCCATAATGCTGTCGTTATACGCCTCCGAAGGCGCTGTAACCTCCGTCGACGGGAATGACGACTCCCGTTACGAAGGAAGAAATGTCGCTGAGGAGATAGAGCATGGTTCCCACGAGATCCTCCGGCTCACCGAACTTGTGGGTAGGAGTGTTGGCTATGATCTTGCGTCCGCGCGGCTTCAGTTCACCTGTCTTCTCATCAGTGAGGAGGAAACGGTTCTGGTCCGTAAGGAAGAATCCCGGAGCGATGGCGTTGCAACGGATGCCCACGGGAGCCACGTGCACCGCGTACCACTGCGTGAAATTGTTGATCGAGCCCTTTGCCGCCGAGTAAGCGGGGATCTTTGTCAATGGACGGAATGCGTTCATCGAAGAGATGTTCAGGACATTGCCCTTGCCGGCTTCGATCATATCCCGGGTGAAGACCATCGTGGCGAGAAGCGTACCCTTGAAGTTAAGGTCATAGACGAACTGGAAGCCTTCGATGTCGAGTCCGTAGAAAGTGTCCTTTAGCTCGGTGTCCGGCTCCATCTGTTCCGCGGCGCAGGTCGCCTTGGGCGAATTGCCGCCGGCGCAGTTGATCAGGATGTCGATCTTGCCGAGTTTCTCGTGGATGAGGTCGCGGGCCGCCTCGAGCGCGGCCTTGTCAAGCGTGCTGGCGCTGATGCCGAGGCACTTGACGCCGAACTCCTTGGAGATGGCCTCGCCCCTGGCGGGGTTGTCGGCGCTGCGGCTGATGACGGCCAGGTTCACCCCGGCCTGCGCGAGGCCGCGCGTCAGGGCCATGCCCAGCACGCCGAAGCCTCCGGTGATGACGCAGTTGCGTCCTTTGAGATCGTCGAAAGAGTACTTCATACGCTACTCGCAGAAAAGGCGTTTGATATGACGCTCGCAGAGATTGGCGGTAATCTGCTCGCCGATGACGTCGGTGTGCTTCTCGAGCGCCGGGAGGAACTCGTCCCCGAGTTCGGCGGCAATCTTGTAGCTGACGTGGATCAGCTGACGGAAGGAAGGATTGTAGAGAGGATCCTCCTGGTTGTGGCGCATGGTGCGGGCGTAGGTGTCGGCATCCCACTTAGCGACCTCCTCAGGCGAAGGAAGCTTGTCCACGTCCACGTCGATGACGGTGGCATAAGGGACGGTAAGCTCCTCCATACGGCCGAGAGCGTTCACGTAAATCTTCTTGGCGAGCTCCAGGGCAGCCGGGTCGGCTACTGCAAGACCGATGTTCTCCTCGAGCCAGGTGGTACCGGCGGTCTTGATATGGATACCCTTGTCGTGCTTTCGGATCAGGCGTCCCATGATGGGATAGATGGAGAACTTGTCGGATCCGGAGTGGATGGAGAGCTTGAGATTGTCAGGCAGGCCGTAGGCCTTCACGGCCTCGTCGATGACCAGAAGGTCCTGCTCGAACTCCTTCTCGAAGAGAGCGAGGTCTCCACGGTAATCGACGCCCTTGTTGAAGCGTCCGGTGAACTTGGGAGCGATGGTCTGGACAGGAATATTCTCGGCGGCGAGTTCCTTGAGGATGTAGCGGAGCTCTTCGGGAGTCTGGGCCTCGTCGACTTCGTCCATCGAGACTTCGGTCACGAAGTTGTCAGCGCCCTTGCGCTCGGCGATATGACGGTAGATCTTGCCGGCCTCCTTGATGGCGGGAAGGAACCTCTCCTCCATCGTGCCGGTCTTGCCGATGTAGTCGGCCACGTCGATGGTGAAGAAGTCGGAAGCCTCGATGAAGCGGTCGACATTGGTGAGGTTGATGTGGTCGGCATCTACGAAATACTGGTCCTTGTAACCGAGGGCGGCAACGGCCGCATCGGCCTCGCGGCGGGTCTCCATCGGCTCGGTGCCGACGATCTGATGCTCGCGGTTGGACTTGTTCCATACCGGAACGAAATGTACGCCGAAGCGCTCTTCGGCCTCGATGAGGGCTTTCAGCTGGTTGACTCCCTCATGTGCGAAGCGGTCTCCCACTCCGAATGAATATTTTCCTATCTTCATATTGGTAAGTGTTTTATGCGTTATATGTGGATGAAACAGTGTCGCCGCCGTGGCCGGTCCAATTGGTATGGAAGAACTCTCCGCGCGGACGGTCGGTGCGCTCATAGGTGTGGGCGCCGAAGAAATCGCGCTGAGCCTGGAGGAGGTTGGCGGGCAGACGCGAGCAGCGGTAACCGTCATAGTACTGCAGGCCGGCGGTCAGGCAAGGGGCGGGAACGCCGTTCTGCATAGCGGTGCAAAGGACGTTGCGCCAACCCTGCTGGGCCTCGGCGAGCTTGCCGCTGAAATAAGGGTCGAGAAGGATGTTGGCGATGTTCGGATCCTTGTCGAAGGCTTCCTTGATCTTGCCGAGGAACACGCTGCGGATGATGCAGCCGCCGCGCCACATCAGGGCGATGCCTCCGTAATTGAGGTTCCAGCCATATTCCTTTGCGGCGGCGCGCATCAGGGCATAACCCTGGGCGTAGGAAACCACCTTCGCGGCGAAGAGGGCCTTGCGAAGGTCCTCGAGGAAGGCCGCGCGGTCTCCGGTGAACTTCACCGGTTTAGGTCCCTGCAGGATATCTGCGGCAGCGACGCGCTCCTCCTTCTGGGCGGAGAGGCAGCGCGCGAACACGGACTCGCCGATGAGGGTGAGCGGAACGCCCTGGTCGAGGGCAGAGATGGCCGTCCACTTTCCGGTACCCTTCTGGCCGGCAGTGTCGAGGATATAGTCGAGGACATAGCGTCCATCCTCGTCCTTCTTTGCGAGGATGTCGCGGGTGATCTCGATGAGATAGGA
>CAMJHW010000195.1 GCA_946405645.1 uncultured Bacteroidales bacterium | reverse complement strand
AGTTGCCGCTCACCAGGAAGCGGGTGGAAGTGGCGTTGCTGTAGCTGTTCCAGAAACCGTCCACACGCGGGGTGGCCGTCAGGCTGATGCGGTCGGCGGAGGTCTCGGTCATGCCGGCGGGAGCCTCGGTCCAGGAGTTGAGGATGTCCACATGGTAGGAGTGAGGGCCAGTGCCCACGGACATCAGGTCCTGATAGGCATAGTCGAGGCACTTGCTGCCCAGCTGCCAGGTGAACAGGGCGGCCAGGCTGAAATTCTTCCAGCGGATGCCGGTGTTGAAACTGCCATAGACCTTCGGGAGGGAGCTGCCGGACCAGTCGCGCTTGGCGTAGGTGGTGTTCAGAACGTATTCCTTTCCATTGATGACTACGGCGTAGTTCTCGGGAACCGAAGACTTCTCGTAGTCATGGACCAGCTGCTTCTGCGTCTCGTCCCAGCGCTCGCCGATCTTGTTCTCGTCGAGGATGTAGTACTTGGTATCATCGATTTCATAGAGGGCGAGCCCCGTCATCATGTCCACGCCGGCGTACTGATACAGGTGCCAGTCGTAGATGCCGTGACCTTCGGCCCAGAGCTTGGTGCCGTTGCGCATCGCGTTCTGGAGGCCGTCGTAGTTGGTGATGTCGGCCTCGGGGAGCTTGAGGATGGTGTTCTTCATCCAGGTGGCGTTCACGCCGAAGTTCCAGGAGAAGTCGCGGGTCTTGACGATGTCCACGTCGAAGCTCAGCTCGACACCGTTGTTGCGGACGGAACCGATGTTCTTGGTGGTTGCGGTCGTGATGCTGCCGCTGGCGATACCGCCCACGGAAGTCGGATGCTCCACGTCGAAGATCAGGTCTTTGGTCACCTTGTTGAAGTACTCGACGGTGAAGTTCAGGCGGTCGAAGACACGGCCCTCGAGGGCGGTGCTGAAGGAGTTCTCGCTCTCCCACTTGAGGTCGAGAGCCTGGTTCTGCGTCTTGTAGGAAGCGGCCTTTCCGCCGTATTTGACACCGAGGGTGTAGAGGTCCATGTAGCCGTAGTAGTCGACGGAGGCGTCATTACCGACCTGGCCGTAGGAAATGCGGTAGCGGAGATTGTCGATCCAGCCGGCGCCCTTCATGAAGTTTTCCCGGCTGATGGCCCAGGTGGCGCCCACGCTCCAGAAGTTACCCCAGCGGTTTTCCTTGTAGAACCGGGAGGAACCGTCGCGACGGAAGCTGCCTTCGAGGAAGTACTTGTTCATGTAATTGTACTTCAGGCGGGACAGGAAGCTCTCGAGGCGGTATCCGGTCTGGTGGCCCTCCATCGAGGTCATGCTGTTCAGGTTGTCGAGCTCGTCGCCGCCCGGGATGGTTTCGTCCTGCTTGTAGTTGTACTGGTACTCGTAGTTGTAGTAGTAGTTCTCGTGACCGAGCAGGGCTTCCAGCGTATGGTCGCCGAAGCTGTGGTTCCAGTTCAGGAGCTGCTGGAACGTGTAGTTTGTATAGAAGTAATTCGTGCGGCTGGAACGGCCGAGGCCCTTGCCGTCGCCGATGACCGAATTGTTGTAGCTGCGGTACATGTTGTTCCGGAGGCTCACATCGCCCTTGATGGAGAGGGTGAAATCCTTCAGGAACCGGATGTCGGTGTAGGCCTGGGCCGTGGTGGTGACGCGTTGGGTGAAGCGCTTGTCGAGCTCGGCCTCCCAGATGGCGCAACGGGCGCTGTACTGCGGGCGGCTGTAAAGTTCACCGGCATCGTACTGTAAGGCACCGTTCTCGTCCAGCAGATAACTGCCGTCCGAATTGTGGAGATGGACCGGGTAGATCGGGGCCATGACGTGGGCCTGGTAAAGCGGGTTGGCATAGGTGGTGGCACCCGTGCTGCGTTCGTTCTGGGTCTGCCAGCTGGCACCCACGTTGAGGCCGGCCGTCAGCCACGAAACGGGGGTCACGCTGGCGTTGACACGGCCCGTCCAACGGGAGAAGTCGGAATTCACGGTCTGACCCTGCTCGTCGAGGTAGCCGAGGGAGAAATAGTAGTTGCTCTTGGCGGAGGCACCGGAGCCGCTCACGTTGTAGTCCTGGCGGTAACCGTTCCGCATGGTGTAGTCCCACCAGTTGAGGTCGTCGTAACCGGACTTGATATTGGCCTTATAGTCGAACTTACCCTCGTCGTCGAAGAGTTTGGCCGTTTCCACATCGAAGATGTTGTAGTCGCCGAGGTAGGTCAGCAGGTTCGCCCGGACATCGGCAATGGCATCCTCCCTGGACATGTTGGAACCCGAAACCAGGCTGTTGGTGTAGCCGTTGAAGAAGACCTGCATGAAGTCCTTGGCGTCCACCTTGTCGTACTCGGGGATGGCGCGATTGTAAACGCCCTGGTTTACGCTCACGGAAAGGCTTACGCGGTCGCTCTTGCCACGCTTGGTCGTGATAAGGATTACGCCGTTGGAGGCGCGGTTGCCGTAGAGTGCGGCGGAGGTGGCGTCCTTCAGGACGGTCAGGCTCTCGATATCGTTCGGGTTCAGGTCGGAGACGTTGCCGCTGAAGGGCACGCCATCGATGACATAGAGCGGGGAGTTGGAACCGTTCACGGAACCGACGCCGCGGATGCGGAAGGCGGCATCTGAACCGGGGTCGCCGCCCGGAAGGGCGAGAACGCCGGTGGCCTGGCCTTCCAGGGCGTCCGTCACGCTGGTGAGCGGGCGCTGGGCGATGGATTCGGACTTGACGGTGGAGATGGCGCCCGTCACGGATTCCCGTTTGGCGACGCCGTAGGCGACCACCACGAGTTCGTCGAGCGTCTCGCTGTCAGGATGGAGCGTGACGTTCACGGTTGCCCGCGCCGCCACCTCGAGGGTCTCCATGCCGATGAAGGAGAACACGAGGGTCTGCGCATTGGCGGGGACGCCGCGGAGGGTGTAGGTACCGTCGACATCGGTCACGGTTCCGATCTGCGTCCCCTTCACGAGGACGGAAACGCCGGCCATGGGCTCACCGTTCTCGTCGGAGACGG
>CAMJHW010000194.1 GCA_946405645.1 uncultured Bacteroidales bacterium | reverse complement strand
GATGGCCTCGGCCGTGATGCCTTACTATACAATATCCTACAACCAGGATCCCTCCGGCGGACAGAACGGCAACAGCTACAGCAAATATCTCATCACCGACCTCCTTCGCGACAAATACGGATTCGACGGCGTAGTATGCACCGACTGGAACATCACCAAGGACTACTCCAGCGTATATGCCTTCGAGGGCAAGCCTTGGGGCAACGAATCCCTCACCGAAGGCCAGCGTCACTTCAAGATCATCGAGGCCGGCGTGGACCAGTTCGGAGGCAACAACGAGAAGGGACCGGTTCTGGAGGCATATGACCTATGGGTGGAGAAATACGGCGAGAAGAGCGCCCGCAAGCGCTTTGAGACCTCGGCCGTGCGCCTGCTGATGAACAGCTTCCGCACCGGCCTCTTCGAGAACCCCTACTGCGACCCTGAAGAAGCCACTGCCACCGTAGGCAATCCCGACTTCATGGCGGCAGGTTACCAGGCCCAGCTCAAGTCCGTCGTTATGCTCAAGAACCACGGCAATGTCCTTCCCGAGAAAGGTCGCCTCAAGGTATATGTCCCTCAGATATATCAGCCCGCCCGCCAGGGCATGTTCGGCGGACAGGCGGCCGAAGGCCGCTGGGTCGACCCCGTTCCGGCTTCCATGATAGACAAGTATTACGACAGGGTGGACAGTCCCAAGGATGCCGACTTCGCCATTGTCTTCATCAGCGAACCTGCGGGAGGCAGCGGTTATGACCGCTCTGACCGCGACAAGGGCGGAAACGGCTACGTCCCCATCAGTCTCCAGTACGAGGACTATACCGCCGCCTATGCACGTGAGACCAGCATAGCCGGAGGCGACCCCTACGAGGATTTCACCAACCGCAGTTACAAGGGCAAGACCGTCACGACCTCCAACAAGTCCCATATGCAGCTGGTGCGCGATACCCGCAAAGCGATGGGAGCCAAGCCCGTCGTCACCGTCATCAGCATCTCCAAGCCGATGGTGATGAGTGAGATCGAGCCCTACACCGACGCCATCCTCCTCTCTTTCGGCATCCAGAACCAGGCCATCCTCGAAACCGTCAGCGGTGCCTCCGAGCCCTCCGGCCTCCTGCCCATGCAGCTGCCCGCCAATATGCAGACCGTAGAGGAACAGTTCGAGGACGTTCCCCGCGACATGGTCTGCCACACCGACACCGACGGCCACAAGTATGACTTCGCCTTCGGCCTCAACTGGTCCGGCGTCATCGACGACTCCCGCGTCAAAAAGTACAAATAGCTGTGGAAGAAAGGGACTCAATACATTTGAAGTATCTGCCGGTGAGCGAGGCGGATCAGCTTTGGGGAGCCGTAGTGCATACCGCAGGGTATCTGGAAACGGCGCCCGGGGAGGATTATCCGCCTGCAGGGCTACCGCCGCGTTATTCATTCTCGGAAGGGAAGGGACGGGTCCTGCAGGAGTATCAGCTGGTTTACGTAACAGAAGGCAGCGGGAAGTTCACCAGTGCCTCGCTCGGCAAATGGGTATCGGTCCGCAAGGGATCGATGTTCCTTCTTTTCCCGGGAGAATGGCACACCTATCGTCCCGACAAAGACACCGGATGGAAGGAGTATTGGATAGGATTCAGCGGTACGGACATCGACATCCGCGTCAAAGATGGGTTCTTCACAAAGGATAAACCAGTACACCAGATAGGATTGCGTGAAGAGGCAGTGGGTCTGTATCGGAGCGCCATCGAGACTGCTTCCGGGCAGAAATCGGGATTCCAGCAGCTGCTGGGAGGCATTGTGCTTCATCTGCTGGGCCTGGCGTATTCCTATGCGCGCAACGAGGCGTTCCGTTCGTCGAACGCGGGCGAAACCGTCAGCCGTGCGAAAGCCCTCATTGACGAACGGTACAAGACCATCACTGCCGAAGAGGTTGCCGACTCGCTTTGCATCGGTTATTCCAGTTTCAGGAAAATATTCAAGGCCTACACGGGCATGCCGCCCGCCAAATACATCCTTGGGGTAAAGATGGACAGGACAAAGGATTTGCTGGTCACCAGCGACCTTCCGATCAGGGATGTGGCGTCCCGAATGGGTTTTGACAACTACGAGTACTTCTTCACCGTCTTCAAACGCCTCACAGGCCTGACTCCCGCCGATTATCGCGCCCTCATTAGAGGAACGGAATAAAACAATGGCCGGCCCATTCGGACCGGCCATACTTATCATTCAGCTACTTCTAATTGATGAGATAGATCTTCTCGAGACCGTGCCAGGTGCACTTGACGGTGGCGCGGCCATCGACGATGCGGCTGACCTCGCACTTGACGTCAGGCTCGGAAGCCGTGACCTTGAGCGCGGAGTTGTCTGTGAGCGGACCGTACACCTGATAGCGGATCTGGTCGGTGAGACCGTTGGCGTTGGAGCAGCGTATGGGAGTCGTGGGGACGTTGAGCTGCTTGCCGTCGGCAGTGATGGTGATCTGAGGGACGACGGGTTTCTCACAAGGGACAGTTCCCTTCGAGAAACCGATGCCGTGGAGGTCGAACAGTCCGATAGGACGCTGGGGCTGCTGGGGACGCATTCCACCGGGACGCTGAGGCATCTGCGGGAGCTGGATGTCCGGTCCTTCCACCACGAGGTAGATGGCATGCTTGCCGCTGAGGCCTTCGACCGCAGGAACTGCCACGCGGTAATTGGTGATGGTGCGCGGAGCATCCTCGGGAACGTTGATGACAGCGATCTCACGGCCCTTCCAGGTAGAGTTGGCATAAGGGCCGTCGAGCATCACGTGGATCTTGAAAGCGCCGCGACCGCTCGGAGTCAGGAAGAGGTCGAGGCGGGTGCCGTCGCCTCTATTGGCGCCGGCGAAAGCCTTGACTCCCTTGGTGTCCTGGGCAAGGCCGCCGAAGCCGAAGTACTTGAAACCGACGATGCCGCCGTTGGTGATGCCGGCCAGATCCATGTTGTTGTTCCAGACATCATGATTGTCCTGGATCCAGTTCTGGTCGGACA
>CAMJHW010000193.1 GCA_946405645.1 uncultured Bacteroidales bacterium | reverse complement strand
GTGGCGGCCCGAAAAAGTGACGAAACGCCGATTTGGCGGACAAATCGGCGTTTCGTGGGGATAAATTTTCGCTTAAATGTATTTCCGTCCCAACCTCGTCGGGACGGAAATGTGGCGAAATCTGATTATTCGGGGCGCATCACGATCTCGATGAAGTTGCCCTTGAGGATTTCCTGCGCAGCAGCCTGAACCTTCTCGGGCGTAAGGGCGTTCACGGCAGCTTCGTAGTCCTTGTCAAATTCGATACCGTATTTGATGTAGTTGGCAATCATGCTGGCCCAGTAGTCGTTGCGCTCTCTACGCTCCGGGATCGTCTTCTGGAGGTTCTTGACAGCCTTGTCATAGGTTTCGGCGTCAGGACCTTCGGCGGCGATCTTCGAGAGTGCACCCTTGGTCAGTTCACGGAGTTTGTCCGCAACGTCATCGTTGGAGAGGAAAACGATCTGGATGATCCGGCGCTGGTCGAGGCCGTTCGTGACGCTGGAGTTGGCACTCGGGCTGTAGGTGCCTCCGACCTCTTCGCGGAGGGTCTGCGTGCAGAAATCCTGGACGACATATCTGAGCGCGGAGAAGCGGGCTTCGTCCTCGACGGTGTAAGGAGCCTGCTGCTCGTAGACCTGGGCGACGGTGACCATCGGGTTCTGCATCTGGACCTTGAAGTCTTTGACCTTGTCGGCGGTGGTGAGACCGTCTCCGCGGTAGGAGGCCTTGGGAGCCTTCTTGCCCTTCGGGATAGAACCGATGTACTTGCTGATCATTGGGATGATCTCGTCCTGTTTGAAGTCACCGACGACCACCATTTCGAGGCCGGCTGCGTCGGCGAAGAGGGTCTTGTAGATGCGCTTCAGGGCGTCGAGGTTGCACTGGGCCAGGATCTCCGGGGTCAAAGTGAAGCGGCGGGGGCTGTCGTAGAACGTCTCCGATACGGCTGCGGAGAGCTTGTAATCGGGCGTGTTGACAGAGTTGGTCAGGCTGGATTCGACCATGCTGACGGCCTTGTTGTACTCGTCCTCCTCGAAGCGGGGATCCATATAATAGAGGTAGGCCAGCTGCAGCGCAGTCTCGAGGTCCTTGACCGTGGTCGAGGCTTCGATGCCGTTGTAGTAGTCGTTGATGAAGGTGTTGGTACCGATCTGCTTGCCGCTTTTCATCTTGTTGAGGAGCGCGGCCGGGAACTTGGAGACGCCGCTGACATAGCGGAACGTAGACCAGAGATCGCCGTTGATCTGATAGAGATCCTCGTCGGAAAGGAGGCTCTTGCCGCCTTCCTTGGACAGGGAGAAGTAAATGCGGTCTTTCTCCTTTTCAGTAGGAAGGAGCCAGACGCGGACACCGTTCTTCAGGGTGAAGACCTTGGTGCCATAGACGCCGTCCGTAATCTTGCCGGCCTTGCTTCCCTTGAGCTTGGAAGCGTCGAGGAATTCGGTCGGGATCTCTTCGCCGGCCACCTGCTCGAGTTCGGCGTTCTTCACGGCGTCGATGACGGCCAGGATCTGCTCTTCCGTGGGATGGACCAGACCTTCCTTCTCCGGAGCCTGGTAGGCGACGTAGATGTTGTTGTCGGTGATGCACTCTTTGGCAAGCTGGTTGACGGTTTCTGCCGTGAGTTGCGGGAGTATCATCTTGACCAGTTCATATTTCGCCTTCGGATCCATGAAGGATTCGTTGCGGAAGAAATGATAGATCATACCGCTGATGAACTGGGAATTGTTGCGGGTATCCGCTTTGTTGGCAGACGATTCGTACCAGGACAGAACCTCGGTCTTGGCGCGCTCCACTTCGTCGTCGGTGAGGCCGAAACGGCGGAGTTTCTCAGCTTCGATCATGAGCGCGGAAAGGCCCTTGAGCGCTTCTCCGTCCTTGCACACGGCTTCCGCCTCGGTCGCATCCATCGTTTCGCACTCGGATCCGAAAGAGAAATCGGAGTCGAGGAACGGAGCGTCGGACGTCATGCCGAGGTCGTTGAGGCGTTCGCACATCGCGGTGGAGACGATGTCCTTCATCAGGCTGTAGATCAGGCCGACGTTCGTGCTGTTCAGTTCTGTCGGCATCGGCTCCGAGCGCCAGTAGACGTTCACGGTCGTTCTCTCCTGCTCAGGATCGGTGATGATGCCGACGATGGGCTTTTCGTTGTCCGGGATGGGGATGGGCTCCTTTACCAGCGGCGTCTCCGGGGCAGGGATGTCCGCGAAGGTGTTCTTGATGCAGTTCTCCACGTAGTCGACATCAATGTCGCCGACCACGATCAGTGCCTGGTTGTCCGGACGATACCACTTGTGGTAGAAGTTGGTCAGGCTTTCGGGCTTGAAGGTCTTCAGCTGCTCCTCGGCACCGATGAGGGAGACATGGGAGTATTTGGTGTCATTGTAGAGATATTTCCAATTGGCAAAGCGATTGCGCCAGACCACCTGCGAAAGGAGGTAACGACGCTCCTCCAGGATGACGCCGCGCTCGTTGTCGATTTCGACGGGATCGTTGGTCACGAAGTGGGAATAGTCATGCATGATGAGGATGCAGGAGTCCACGACGGTCGGGCGGACAAGCGGAATGTTGTTGAGCAGATAGATGGTCTGCTCGACACCCGTGCTGGCGTTGACGTTTCCGCCGAAGGAAGCGCCGATGCTCTGCAGCCAGTTGAGGAGATCCTTGTTGGGGAAGTTCTTGGTGCCGTTGAAGCACATGTGCTCCAGGAAGTGGGCCAGGCCGTCCTGGTCGGGCTCTTCCAGCAGGGCGCCCGCGTGGGTGGCGAGATAGAATTCGGCACGCTGAGCGGGTTTCTCATTGTGGCGGATGTAGTAGGTCAGGCCGTTGTCGAGCTTGCCGACGCGGGTTGCCGGGTCATTGGGGAGCTGCTGCTGCGCAATTCCCGTGAAAGCGGTCAGAAGGGCGACCGCAGCGAAGAAGATTTTTTTAATCATAGTTATGATTTGTGTGAAGTTGTAATCTTTTAATCATAAGACGCGGGAAGAGAAGAAAAACTACAAACTTTTCAGTTTT
>CAMJHW010000192.1 GCA_946405645.1 uncultured Bacteroidales bacterium | reverse complement strand
CGCGCTGCTTCGAAGTGATGCAGAGCCTCTATGAACCAAACATGCTCCGCACCGAATTCTTCGATGGGGAGCATGAATGTCCGAAACGCGTTCAGGCAAGGATAGTATCCTATCTGGACGAAATGCTCAAATAAGCTAATCCTTCTTTTTCTTGCGGGACTCCTTCTGAGCCTGGCGGGCGGCTTTCCTGGCAGCTGCTTCCGCTTCCTGTGCATGGACCGCCGACTTGGTGGTGACCATGATCACGCCGTTGGCACCCTGCATGCCGTAGATCGACGATGTGCCGTCCTTGATGATGTCTATCTGATAGACATTCTCGGGGTCGATGGAAGCGATGCTTTCCACCTGGAGGCCGTCGACGATGAAGAGTGGTTGGGTGTGGTCGGTGTTGGTGCCGACTCCGCGGATGATGATCTGAGGCATCTGGCCGGGACCGGCCTGGCCTACCTGTACACCAGGAACTTTGCCGCGGATGTACTCGAAGATGTCACTGTATTTCTGCGCGGAGGCGCAAACCGAACCGATGGCGAGGAATGCCACAGTAAGGGTCAGATATTTGAATAGTGCTTTCATTGTCAGTGTTTTTTCGCTTTCAGTTGCAAATATCGTGCAAAGTTAGCAAATAATACTTATTTGACGATATCCTTGAAAGCCGAGCCGAAGATCAGGTAGCTGGTGTTGCCGCCGATTGTGCCTTCGTTCTGTCCCCAGAGGAACGGCCAGTTATCGTAGTTCTCGAAATGGTCGGGATGGCGGAACAGGACGCCGGGAGCGACGTTGCCGGGGATGAAGGAGAAGTCAGCGCGGTTGTTGCCGTAGAACACGGACTTCGGACGGGTGGCGCCCACTGCAGCTACGAGGGAGTAGTTGTGGTAAGGGTGGCATCCGAAGAGGAAGTTCGTGGCCTTGTATGCATAGTCCTTGCTGATGATCTCGGGGAAGTACTTGGCGGCGAAGCTGGCGGTGGTACCGAAGCTCACGACGGAGCCGCTGCCGGCCCAGTTGCCGAGGCCGATCGGCACTCCGTAAGGATTCTCGGTCTCGAAGCTGTCGAGGTACTCCTTGTACTTCTCGACGTAGGGAACGAGCTTGTCCCTATAGGCCTGGTCCATATACGGGATGGCGTCCATGGCGGTGCTGATGCTGCTGTTGGCATTGCGCTCGAGGCCCTCCCAGATCTGCGACTCGAATGCGTCGAGATAGGACTTGTCGCCGGTGGCGACATAGAGCTGGAGGTTGGTCGCGGCGTTGTTGCCCATCATCATGCGGTTGCCGCCGCCCTGTCTGCCGGGCTGCTGGGCCATCTTGGCCATGAGTTCTTCGGCTTCCTTCTGCAGTCTCTTGGACTGGGTGAGGGCGCGGTCCGCGAGCTTGTCGTTGTATCCCCTGAGGGCGTGGCTGGCGGCTGCGAACATGGTCGCGGCGCGCATGTCAAGGCCGGGATTGCGGGTGGTGAAGGCCCACATGTCGTCCGGGGTTCCGCTGGACTTGCCGTCGGCGGACTTGGTGTAAGGCTTGAGCCTGGGGTCGTAGTGGAGGCCATCGGTGATGGCGGCGGCGTCGCCGAGGTGGTGATAGTTGTCAAGGACGGAATTGGACAGGGTCTGGGCCATGTGTCCGATGTTCTCGGCCTGGGCGACGAGGTTCAGGGTTCCGTGCTCGATGAACTGAAGGACATCGGGAATGCCATCCGGACGATGGAGATCGACATAACGCTGGTCCTCGTCCACGAAGGTCTCGTCGCGCTGGGGCTTGAAGACCTCCCAGAGGGTTACGAGGTTCTGGACCACGCCGATGTTGGAACCGGTCTCGATGTCGAAGTCACCTGCATCGAAGTATCCGCCTACATTCAGGCCGGGGATCAGCTGCAGGGCCTTGTACTTGGTGTCGATGACGCCCTGGCTGTGGAGGTCGAAGTGGTTGGTATTGGCGGGAGCCTGGAGATAACCCTCCTTGAACGGCTCTCCGTGCCAGATCCTGTAGCCTTCGTTGACGGTCATATGGTTCATGTGGATAGGGATCCACACGTCGCTGGTGGCGTCGGTGATCTTGTCATAGACACTGTTGTCAATTAGGAAGTTGACGGTCTTGGTGTCGCCGTACTTGATGTAATAGATGCCGGGCTCCTTGACTTCGCTGAAGTCGAACTTGACGTAGTTGTACTTGAAGTAGGGACCCCACTCGGCGACCTTGCCGGTAAAAGCGGTCTTCTCGCTGCCGTCCTCGCCGATCTTGACGAGGGATGCGGTAGACTGTACCTTGTCGAGCTTGTCGAGCTCGATAACTGCGACCTTGGGCTGGTCGGGCTGGTAGCCGACCTGGGAGAATCCGATGTTAGGCTCGCGGATCCAGCCGTCGACGGCGTTGGGCTCGACGGTCCAGCTCAGGACCTTTCCGGTCTGTCCTGCAGGAAGGACGCTGCGGAGGACAAACCATCCGTTCTGGGCGAGGACACGGCCGTCATAGAGGCTGATGTCGGAGTCACTGGAGACCTTGATCATACGCTCCGGGGTGTCCGGGGCGAGGGTGAAGTTGTGGCCGGTCTCGAGGGGGAGGGCATCGACGAACTGGTCCGTGCCGCGGTCGTCATAAGTCCTGTAGCCCCTGTACTGCTTGACCTTTTCAGCATTGGGCCTGGCTGTCGTCTCGCTGGCGGTATAGCGCGGGAAGCGGTTCAGGCGGCCATCGGTCAGGAAGGTCTTGCCCCAGTACTCGGCGGGGAGGAACTCGAGGTTGAACCCGGCGTCGCCTTCGAGCTCTTTCGGGACGGGCTTGTCGAGATAAACGGCTATCTCGACGGCCGGACCCTTGCCGGTGACGACTATCCTCGAATCGAAGTCATAGTCGTCATAGCGAAGCGCCACTTCGATGGCGTTCTCATCGGCCTTGACTTCGCGGTTGAGGGTATTGGGAACAAGGTCCCACTGCTCAGGGGTATTGCTGAGGCGCACTGCGCCGCCCTGGACGGTGCGTACTCCGTGGTGGATGACTTCGATACCGGAATTCTTCT
>CAMJHW010000191.1 GCA_946405645.1 uncultured Bacteroidales bacterium | reverse complement strand
ACCAAAGCCATCTTCCTCTGTTCCCCCAACAACCCTTCGGGCAACGCGATCCCGAACGAAACCGTATTCGACATACTCGAACGCTTCAACGGCATCGTAGTGGTGGACGAAGCCTATATCGACTTTTGTTCCGTGCCGAGCCTCCTGCCGGCCATCATGCGCTATCCCAACCTCATCGTCCTTCAAACCTTCTCGAAGGCCCGCGGCATGGCAGCGTTGCGTCTCGGCCTGGCCTTCGCCCAGCCCTATACCATCAAGCTGATGTCGATGGTCAAGTACCCCTACAACATCAATGAATCCACCCAGAAGCTTGCCCTGGAGGCTCTTGACCGGCCCATCGACAAGCAAGTTGCCGAGATAGTGGCCCAGCGCATCCGCCTGGCCCACAAGTTCCTGAAGTTTACATGCATACGCCGCATCTTCCCCAGCGAGGCCAATTTCCTTCTGGTCAAGGTGGACGATGCCGACGCTCTGTATGCGCACCTGATCGCAGACGGCATCATCGTGCGCAACCGCACTAAGGTTCCTGGATGCAAGGACTGCCTGCGCATCACAGTCGGACTCGCCGAAGAGAATGACAAACTCCTCAAATCACTTGAAAGCTATGAAGAAAAAAGCCATCTTCGTCGATAGGGACGGAACCATCATCGTGGAGCCGGCCGACGAGCAGATCGACTCGCTTGAAAAGCTCGAATTCGTCCCGGGAGCCATCTCGGGACTGAGATCCCTGATGGGTCTGGGATACGAGCTCGTCATGGCCTCGAACCAGGACGGTCTGGGTACCGATTCTTTCCCGGAGAACACATTCTGGCCGGCACAGGACAAGATGCTCAGAACTCTCGAAGGGGAAGGTGTGCATTTCGACGACTTCCTCATCGACAGAAGCTTTCCCGAGGACGGTCTTCCGACCAGGAAGCCGGGAACCGGTATGTTCGGGAAATATCTCGGCGGTGATTATGATATGGCCGCAAGCTTCGTCATCGGAGACCGCGAGACCGACCTCAAGCTCGCGCAGAATCTTGGCGCCACTCCGATCATCATCTCCAAGGAACACGGCTGGGGCGAGGCGGTCGAGCGCATCCGCTCCACGGAACGTTGCGCCGTCATAGCCCGCAAGACTTCGGAGACTGATATCTACGTCCGCGTCGATCTGGACGGCAAGGGACCGTCCGAAATCGACACCGGACTGAAGTTCCTCGACCATATGCTCACCCAGCTCGTACATCACGGCGGCCTGGCCCTCACAGTACGCTGCAAGGGCGACCTTGAGGTTGATGAGCATCACACTATGGAGGACATCGGCATTGCGCTTGGAGAGGCCCTTAAGGCCGCCCTCGGCGACAAGCGCGGCATCGAGCGCTACGGCTTCGCCCTTCCTATGGACGAGAGCGCCGCGCTCGTGCTGCTCGACTTCGGCGGCCGCAGCGAGCTGGTATGGAATGTATCATTTACCCGTGAGTACGTCGGAGACGTCCCCACGGAAATGTTCAAGCATTTCTTCAAGTCCTTGAGCGACGCCGCCCGCTGCAACCTCCGCATCGACGCCGCTGGGGAGAACAACCACCACATCGCCGAGGCTTGCTTCAAGGCCTTTGCACGCGCCATTAGGCAGGCCGTGCGCCGCGACGTGTTCAATTACGAACTGCCTTCGTCCAAAGGACTCCTATGATAGCCATTATAGACTACGACGCGGGCAATATCAAGTCCGTGACCAACGCTTTGTTCCGGCTGGGTGTAGAATATACGCTCACGGCCGATCCGGATGCCATCCGAAACGCGGACAAGGTCATCCTGCCGGGCGTCGGCAATGCCGCAGCAGCGATGGCGAGCCTCAGGGCCAAAGGCCTGGAGGCTCTGATCCGCAGCCTGCGGCAGCCAGTCCTCGGCATCTGCGTCGGCATGCAGCTGATGTGCCGCCGTTCCGAGGAGGGCGACGTGCAGTGCATGGACATTTTCGACTGCGAGGTGAAGCGCTTCGCCCCGGAGGAAGGGGTGAAGGTCCCCCACATGGGCTGGAACTCGCTCGCCAATCTGGGAAGCAAGCTGTTCCGCGACATTCCGGCCTCGCCTTACGTGTACTTCGTACATTCCTACTATGCCGGACTCTGCCAGGACACCATCGCCACCTGCCGCCACGGCAGCACGATGTTCAGCGCCGCGCTCAAATACGAGAACTTTTACGGTACCCAGTTCCATCCAGAAAAGAGCGGGGACCTTGGAGAAAAGATACTGAATAATTTCCTTTCACTATGATAGAGATCATCCCTGCAATCGACATCATCGACGGACGCTGCGTCCGCCTCACCAAGGGCGACTTCGCCGCCAAGAAAGTCTATGACGCCTCTCCCCTGGAGATGGCGCGTCAATACGCCGACTGCGGCGTACAGCGCATCCACGTCGTCGATCTGGACGGAGCGCGCCGCTCCAAGCCCATGAACCTTGCGACGCTTGAGGATATTGCCGGACACTCCGGAGTGGAAATCGAATGGGGCGGCGGCATCTCTGACGACAGCTCGCTGGCGTCAGTCTTCAATGCCGGAGCCACGCAGGCCATCGTAGGCAGCATCGCTGCCCTGAAGCCTGCCGAGTTCTCTAGGTGGCTCCGTATCTTCGGACCGGACCGCATACTGCTCGGCGCCGACGTCAAGGACGGTGTCGTAGCCGTCAAGGGTTGGGTCCAGCAGACCGGGCTCACCCTGGACGAGCAGATCGGCTGGTTCCTTGAGGATGGCCTGAAATACGTTGTCTGCACCGATATCAGCCGCGACGGCCTTCTTCAGGGTCCGTCCTTCGAGCTTTACGCCCAGCTGATGGAGGAGTTCCAGAGTGTCGTATTCACGGCCAGCGGAGGTATCAGCGGAATGGATGACATCAAGGAACTTGACAGGATAGGTGTTCCCAAGGTCATCGTAGGCAAGGCCATCTACGAGAAACGCATCACTCTGGAAGACATCAGCAAATGGTCGCTAAACGCATAATCCCCTGCCTCGACGTCAAGGGCGGCCTGGTCGTC
>CAMJHW010000190.1 GCA_946405645.1 uncultured Bacteroidales bacterium | reverse complement strand
GGCGAGAAGCGTTTCACGCCCGAGCCCGGAGGATACCGCTACGCCAACGAACTCGTCGCGGCCGTCAGGCGTTTCGGAGAATCGACCGGTACCGGATTCTGCATCGGAGTGGGAGGATATCCCGAGAAGCATTTCGAGGCGCCGAACATGGAGACGGACATCGCCAACCTCAAGCGCAAGGTCGAAGCCGGCGCGGACTTCATCATCACGCAAATGTTCTTCGACAATTCCCATTTCTACGAATTCCGCGACCGTTGCCGCTTCGCCGGCATCGACGTGCCCGTCATTCCCGGCTTGAAACCGCTCTCGAGCGCCAGGCAGCTGGAGTCCATTCCGGACCTGTTCTCGCTGGACATTCCGCAGGATCTCGTGAGGGAGCTCCAGACCCATGCAGACGACAAGGGAGCCTGTTACCAGATAGGGCTCGAATGGTGCTCCGCACAGGTCGCGGACCTGCTAAAGAACGGCGTTCCGGCTGTGCATTTCTATACGATGGGAAGGCCTGACAATACCGTCGAAATCATCCGCAGGCATTTCTGATGGGCATCTTCGAGGATATAGCCGGCCGCATCCTGGTCCTCGACGGAGCAATGGGAACCATGCTCCAGCAAGGGCTGAGCGAGGAGGACACCCTCCGCGCATACATCGACGCCGGTGCGGACATCATCACGACCAACAGTTTCAACGCCAACCGCATTTCGCTGGCCGACGAAGGCAAGGCCGGCAAGGCTGCGGAGCTGGCGTACGAGTCGGCCCGAAGGGCGCGCCTCGTAGCCGACGCGGCCGGCCGCACGGTCTATGTCGCCGGCAGCGTCGGGCCGACAGGCAAGTCGCTCACGCTGGCGTCGGACGCATCCGATCCGGCATTCCGGCCCTATGATTTCGATTATTTCGCAGAGACTTACCGGGAGGAGATCGACGCCCTCGTGCGAGGAGGGGCCGACCTCATCATTCTCGAGACCTGCTTCGATTCCCTCAATGCCAAGGCCGCCGTATATGCCCTGGAGCAGCTCGGCAATCCCCTGCCGCTGATCGTTTCCGCGACGGTCTCCGACCGGAGCGGGCGCACGCTCACCGGCCAGACGCTCGAAGCATTCTACCGCTCGATAGAGCACGCCCCCACCTTGTGCGCCTTCGGCATCAACTGCGCCCTCGGAGCCGACATGATGGCTCCGCTGGTCACGGAAATCGCCAGATTCTGCAACCATCCCGTCAGTTTCTATCCCAACGCGGGCATCCCGGACGAACTGGGCAGATACAATGACAGTCCTGAGGCGATGGCCGGCGTAGTCCGCAGGCTGGCCGAACAGGGGTGCCTCAATATCGTCGGAGGCTGCTGCGGCACTACGCCGGTGCACATCAAAGCCGTTTCAGAGGCCGTCAGCGGGCTGAAACCGAGGTGTTTCGAGCCGCGCAAGCATCTCACTGTCAGCGGGCTCGAAGCATTCATGATCGACCGGAGCCGGAACTTCACCAATATCGGCGAACGGACGAACGTCGCAGGATCGCGCAAATTCGCCCGGCTGATAGCCTCCGATCAGTATGACGAAGCCCTGGCCATTGCGGCAGCCCAGATCGAAGGAGGCGCAAGCGTCATCGACATCAACATGGACGATCCCATGGTGGATCCGTCCGAGAAGATGAGGGTGTTCCTGCGGCATATCTCCGGAGAGCCGGACATCGCAAAAGCCGCAGTGATGATCGATTCATCCCACTGGGATACCATACTCGAAGGCCTGAAGAACTCCCCCGGCAAGTGCATCGTGAATTCCATTTCCCTCAAGGAGGGAGAGGCCGAATTCATGCGCAAGGCCAGGGAGATCCACGCGCTCGGAGGAGCGATGGTAGTGATGGCCTTCGACGAAGAGGGACAGGCGGTTACGCTCGACAGAAAGGTCGCCATCTGCTCGCGCAGCTACAAGCTTCTGACCGGCGTGGGAATACCGCCTCAGGATATAGTTTTCGACGCCAATGTCCTTTCCATCGGAACGGGCATCGACGAGCACGCACGCTTCGGCGTGGATTTCATCGAGGCCGTCAGATGGATCAAGGCCAATCTTCCGGGAGCACTGACTTCCGGAGGAATCTCCAATCTGTCGTTCGCCTTCCGCGGCAACAACCGGGTACGTGAAGCGATGCATTCCGTATTCCTGTATCACGCCGTCAAGGCCGGACTCGACATGGCCATCGTCAATCCGCAGATGCTCCAGATCTACGACGAGATCGATCCCGAACTCCGGAAGGCTGTCGAAGACGTCATCTTCGACTCCGACCCGGAGGCGACTTCCAGGCTCGTAGCCAAGGCATCGGAAATGCTCGCGGAAGATGATTCCGGAGAGGTTCAAAAGACCGTCGAAGAGGCGGTCACGGATCCTGAAGAAAAACTTTCGACAGCGGTTGTCAAAGGATTGTCCGCCAATCTGAAAGAAGACACGCTCAAGTGCCTTGAGAAGCTCGGTGACGCGGTCGCCGTGATAGAGGGCCCGCTGATGTCCGGAATGGAGAGAGTTGGAGAGCTTTTCGGAGACGGCAGGATGTTCCTCCCGCAGGTAGTCAAGTCCGCCAGGGTCATGCGTGACGCAGTATCCGTCCTCGAACCTTATATGGAGTCCGGAGAGTCCGTTTCCGGCAAACCGAAATTCCTTATAGCCACAGTGCAGGGCGATGTTCATGACATTGGCAAGAACATCACTGCCATCGTACTGACCTGCAGCGGATTCGAAGTGACGGACCTGGGCGTGATGGTGCCTTGTGAGACTCTCCTGGACAAGGCCGCGGAGATAGGCGCCGACATCATCGGGGTAAGCGGTCTGATCACCCCGTCGCTTCACAGGATGGAAGAGATCTGCCGCGAGATGTCCGCACGCGGAATGACCACTCCCCTCTTCGTAGGCGGAGCTGCCGCTTCCGCCATCCATACCGCCGTCAAACTCGCGCCTTTATACCCCAACGTCTATTACGGTCCCGACGCTTCGGCTTCCGCCGTGATGGCGAAGAAATACATGCAGGATCCTTCCGCATTCGCCGCGGCCGAGCACGCCCG
>CAMJHW010000189.1 GCA_946405645.1 uncultured Bacteroidales bacterium | reverse complement strand
TATTTTTTTCATCTTGTGGTTATGGGGGATGCAAATATATAAAATATTTGAGGTAAATTTGCGAAAACTGTAACCAATTCCTCAATGCTCAAGATCCATTGCCTGAATACCCGCACCTCCAAGGATTTTCCCGAGGGCGCCACTCTGCAGGAGATCCTGGCCGAGTTCGAGTTCGAACAGCCGTATCCGATAGTCTCGGCCAAGGTCAACAACGTCTCACAGGGCCTTCGCTTCCGCGTTTACAACAGCCGCACTGTCCAGTTCCTGGACGTGCGCGATCCCAGCGGAATGCGCGTGTACAACCGTTCGTTGAGTTTCCTGCTGTACAAAGCCGCCATCGAAGTGTTCCCCGGCGCCAAGCTCCATATGGAGCATCCCGTCAGCAACGGATTCTTCTGTGAGCTGGAGAAACCCGACGGCGCTCCCGTCACTCCCGAAGATGTCGGACGCATCAGCGACAGGATGAAGGAAATAGTCGCGGAGGATACTGCCTTCCACCGCCGCGAGCTCCCCATCGAGGAGGCCATCCGTCTCTTCAAGGACAGGGGGATGGACGACAAGGTCAAGCTCATCGAGACCAGCGGCCAGGTCTATATGGACTATTATCTGCTGGGGGATACCGTGGACTATTATTACGGCCGTCTTGTCCCTTCCGCGGGGTATCTTCGCGTCTGGGACGTGCAGCCTTTCCAGAGCGGCATACTCCTTCGTGTTCCCGACAGGCATCATCCCGAGCAGGTGGCTCCGTACATCGACCAGCCCAAGACCTTCAGCATGTTCAAGGAGAGTCTCCGCTGGAACGACTACATGAATCTCAGCACCGTCGGCGACGTCAACCATGCCTGCCTGCGCGGCAACGCCAGCGAGCTCATCCAGGTGGCAGAAGCATTGCAGGAAAAGAAGCTTGTGCAGATCGCGGAAGAGATCGACCGGCGCTGCAGACGCAAGGACGATCCCGTGCGCATCGTGCTGATCACCGGCCCCAGCAGCAGCGGCAAGACCACTGTCACCAAGCGTCTAAGCATCCAGCTCAAAGCCTGCGGCCTGCATCCCATCTCGTTCTCGACCGACGACTATTTCGTAAACCGTCTCGACACCCCTAAGCTCCCGGACGGCAGTTTCGATTTCGACAATTTCGATACCGTCGACCACGATATGCTGGAGCGCGACGTGATGGAGCTTCTGGCCGGGAAGGTCCTTGAAGTGCCCGAGTACAATTTCGTAACCGGCAAGCGTGAATACAACGGCAAGCGCCTTCACCTGGACAAGTATTCCGTGCTTCTGATCGAGGGCATACACGCCCTTAATCCGCGCCTTACTGCGCGCATACCTGATTCCGCCAAGTTCAGGATATTCATCTCGACGCTCACCAGCACTTCGCTGGACGACCACAACTGGATCCCGACCAGCGACAACCGTCTTCTCAGGCGCATCATCCGCGACTACAACAAAGGTGCTTTCACCGCCCGCGAGACCATCAGCAACTGGCAGAACGTCTGCGATGCCGAGGAGAAGTGGATACTTCCTTTCCAGGAAAATGCCGACATGATGTTCAACTCCGCTTACCTTATCGAATTCGCCGTACTGCGCAATTATGCGGAGCCCATCCTTGCAAGCGTGCCGCGCAACTGCCCGGAGTATTGCGAGGCGCACAGGTTGTTGAAGTTCATCCACTATTTCACGCCGGTTCCGAGCAAGGAAATACCTCCGACTTCCTTGCTTCGCGAGTTCGTCGGAGGTTCCAGTTTCACGTATTAGGCCTTTCGGCCTGAATGCTATGCCCGGCTTGGACCGGGCATTGTTTATTTCTTGAAGGCCTTGCCGATAAGATAGACGACGGCTGCCACGACCATACCGTTGATGGAGGGGATGCCCCACTTGAGCAGGTTTGCCACGACGGCGCCGAGTACGACGCCGCAGACCGCGAACCAGTTGACGGTCTTGAGCGGAGTGCCTTCGGCATAGTCCTTCCTGTTCAGGAAGTAATCGATGATGAGGATGGCTCCGATAGGGGGAAGCGTGCAGTTCAGGACGTTGAGCCAGTCGCAGAAGTTCCAGTAGAGCCATACTGCGGCGACTGTGCCGATAAGGCCTCCTACAAGGACCATGGCTTTCTTGGAGAATCCCGTGATGTTCGAGAGTCCCAGACCCACCGAGTAGAGGGCGTTGTCGTTGGTGGTCCAGATGTTGAGGCCGAGGATTAGGACGGCGAAGTAGAAGAGGTTGAGGTTGAGCATCACCTCGAAGATGTCGTTTCCACCAGCATAGATGCTGGAGACAGCTCCGAAAAAGAACATCAGGCTGTTGCCCAGGAAGAAGGCGATGACGGTGACGATGGCGCCGATCTTTCCGTTCTTCGCGAAACGTGCGAAGTTCGGCGTGGCCGTACCGCCCGAAACGAAACTGCCTATGACCAAGCCGGCTCCGGCAATGACTCCGAGGTCTTTCGTTCCTTTGGCGAACTGCTCCACGAGGGTGGCGTCACCGCGCTTGACGGCGAGGATCATTGCGACAGTACCCAGGATGGCGATGAGAGGAACGGCGATGTAGCTGATGATGGTGAGGCTCTTGATGCCGAAATAGGCGCTGGCGGTCATCAGGATGCCCGCTATGGCGACGAGGAGATAGCCCAAAGCGGGCATGTGCTCGGGAGTGACATCCAGTCCGAAGACCTCCTTCGCCACGGGGATGGCGAACATCGCGAGACCCACTCCGAACCAGCCCATCTGGGTGAAGGAGATCATGGCGCTGGGAAGCCAGCTTCCCTTCTTGCCGAAGCTGCGATGTGAGAGCATGTCCAGCGTGAGTCCGCTGTTGGCTCCGATGTAACCGAGAGCTCCCGTGTAGGCTCCGAGGATAAGTCCTCCGAGGAGCAAAGCCCAAATGAATCCTTTGAAGTCAAGCCCTGCGGCAAGCTCCTGTCCAACCCACATGCTGGCGGAGAAGAAGGTGAAACCGAGCATGACCATGAACATGCTCAGGTTGGATTTCCTGCCGGTCTTTGATACCGGACCGACGGTGTAGTCGTAGTCGATCTTGTTGTTGCTCAT
>CAMJHW010000188.1 GCA_946405645.1 uncultured Bacteroidales bacterium | reverse complement strand
GCCAGCCGCGCCGTTATCATGCCTCCTCCCTTTGTTTTGGATTCAATCAGGATGGTCCCCGAACACATGCCGGCGATGATGCGGTTCCTCCTGATGAAATTGATCGCCTTGGGTTCCGTCCCGGGAGGATAGTCGGTGACAAGGGCGCATGCTTCCGTGGAGCTCAGCACACTGGCTGTGTGCCTGTGCCGGGACGGATAGATGTCGTCGATGCCGGTAGGAAGAACCGCCACCGTGGGCAGGCCGGCCTCCAGGGCGGCGAGGTGTGCGGTGATGTCCGTACCCAAAGCGAATCCGCTGACTACCATTGGCTTGTCCTTACTCGCTCCCAGCGCTCCCACGATCTTTCTGCACCATTCCTTTCCGTACATCGAGATGTCACGCGTTCCGACTACGGCTATCTGCGGTCTGAGGTTGAATACCTTTTCGGGAGGCGAGGTCCCCCGGTAATAGAGCCCGAGCGGGGCGTCCGGGCATTCCCGGAGAAGGGCGGGATAGCCGGGCTCGTCCATGGTGATGAAACAGTATCCGGAGTCCGACAGCCGGGAGAGTTCCTCCTCCGTTTTGTCCAGTTCACGGACATCCAGCATCGGCGCTATCCTGGAGAAGGGGCCGAGGAGCTTGAGTTTGGCTTCGGGAGACAGGCTGAACAGCTCTCTGGCCGAATCCGCCGCCTCCAGCAGCCGGTGCGCGGCCTGGGGCTCGAACCCCAGGAGCCTGTTGAGCGCGCACAGGCAGGTCTTTTCACTGTAATTCCTTTCCATACGGTCAAAAGTATGGAAAAGAAAGGCCCGGGGCGTTAAGAAAGATATCTTTCCGACGCCCCGGGCATGAATCTTTATGTTCCGGTATCTTTTTTAAATGATTAGCATCGCGTCGCCGTAAGGTCCGAAGCGGTATCCTTCCTGCAACGCCACTTCGTAGGCGTGCATGACGTTTTCGAATCCGCCGAATGCCGCGACGCACATCAGCATCGTGGACTCGGGCATGTGGAAGTTGGAGACGATGGCGTCCGGAATCGAGAAATCATAGGGAGGGAAGATGAACTTGTCGGTCCAGGTATCCGCTGGAACGACCTTCTTGCTGGGCGTGACGTTGTTCTCGAGCGCCCTGATGACCGTAACTCCGACGCCGACCACCTTGTGACCGGCTTCCTTGGTACGGTTGATGGCGTCGGCGGCTTCCTGGCTGATGATGATGCGCTCGGCGTCCGTGCGGTGCTTGGAGAGATCCTCCACGTCAACCCTGCGGAAATGCCCGATGCCCATGTGAACGGTGATGAACGCTTTCTCTATGTCCTTGAGGATCATCCTGTTGAAGAGCTCTCGGCTGAAGTGCATGCCGGCGGCGGGAGCGCTGACCGCTCCTTCGTGTGCGGCGAAGATGGTCTGGTAGTTCTCACGGTCTTCGGCAGTCACGTGGGGCTTGACCCAGAAGGGTACGGGAGTCTCGCCAAGGCTGAAAAGTGTCTCCTTGAACTCCTCATACGGACCATCGTAGAGGAAACGGAGGGTCCTGCCGCGCGAGGTGGTGTTGTCTATGACCTCGGCCACGAGGCTTTCGTCCTCACCGAAATAAAGTTTGTTGCCGATGCGGATCTTGCGGGCGGGCTCGACGATGACGTCCCAGAGGCGCTGCTCCCTGTTCAGTTCGCGCAGGAGGAACACCATGATGTCGGCTCCGGTCTTCTCCTTCTTGCCGAAAAGCCTGGCGGGGAATACCTTGGTGTCGTTGAAGACGAAGGTGTCGCCCTTGCCGAAATAATCGATGATGTCCTTGAAGAGCCGGTGTTCGATGTTTCCGGTCTTGCGGTCCAGGACGAGGAGTTTGCACTCGTCTCGCCATCTGGCAGGTTCCTGAGCCACCCTGTCCTTCGGAAGGATGAACTGGAATTGGGAGAGTTTCATATTCTGGATCATTCTGGAAAATGTGTCAAGTAAATATTATACGGGAAAAAGCGGAAAAAGTTTCATTTCCAGCCCTAAACCTTCGCTTCGCGGAAAACTTCCGCAATGGACGGATATGTGTTCTTGAGGAAAGGAGGCAGGCTGGACCTTGCCACCCACGCCGCCTTTGATATGTCCTCTTCCCTCTGCGGTGTCAGATCCACGGGGTCCGTGTACAGCATGTCGTACCACCAAGTATGCTTGAGGTGCCAGACTCCTCCGCGCCGGTAGCAGTGATCCGTGATGCAGATCAGGTCGCGCAGCTCCAGCTGTGTCACACCCGTCTCTTCCTGCACTTCGCGCATTGCGGTGACGCGTATGTCCTCCCCCTGCTCCTGATGCCCTTTGGGAAGGTCCCAGAGCCCGTTCCTGCTTATCAGGAGATAGTCTCCCCGGCGGTTAGACACCAGCCCCCCAGCGGCATTCACCTCCTTGAACTCTCCGCACACTCTTTTGTATGTGGCGTCCGTATCAGTGCTGGGAATGTAAATCCTTCCCAAGGTGTCTGAAGTTTCGAACATACCCACAAGGGTATGGAGGTCGAGTTTATCGCCGATGTGGAATTCGACCGCGTTCGGGTCCGACAGCGATGCGTCGTCCGGGGAGCAGATCACTATGGCCCGTTTATCGAAATAAATCTTGTGCATCACTATCCCTAAAATTGTTATCTTTGCATTTTGCATGCAAATTTAAAAGAAAAACGGAATAATCGTATATGACATCGAAGTTTGACAGCAAACACGGCATTGTCTCCCGCCCTCCCTTCGACCTGTACATGGCGTTCACCGACATGCGCAATTTCCAGCAGATGCTGCCGGAGGACAAGCGCGAAGGCGTAACTGCCGATTTCGATACCCTGCAGGCCAACGTCCAGGGGTACAGTATCGGCGTAAAGGTTTACGAGCGTCAGCCCTATTCGAAGATCACCCTTGTGGATTACGGCGCGCCGTTCGGGTTCCAGGTGGACATCCATTTCGACCCAACGGGGGTGCAAGGGCAGACCGAGTTCTACATCGAGGTCCAGGCCGAGCTCAACCTCATGATGAAGATGATGATCGGAGGCAAGATACGCGAGGCCCTCGACAAGATAGTCGATTCCCTCGT
>CAMJHW010000187.1 GCA_946405645.1 uncultured Bacteroidales bacterium | reverse complement strand
GCGGCAACTTATACCATCACCGCAGAGGAGCTCAGCCACACCTCGGCCATCAGCCTTGCCGACGCCCTTTATGGCAAGCTTGTCGGTCTCACCGCGATCCAGAATACCGGTTTCAAGGGAGAAGAGAACAGGGGTGCGTCATTCAATATCCGTGGCGCCCAGACCACGGGCGAGAGGGACATCCTCATACTTGTGGACGGCGTGGAACGCCCTATCGACAGGATTACGGTCGAAGAGGTTGAAAGCGTTACCGTCCTCAGGGATGCCGCTGCAGTCGCCATGTACGGGCACGAAGGCATCAACGGAGTGCTTCTTGTCAAGACCAAGCGCGGCCAGGCCGACAGCGGTTTCCATTTCAAGGCCGGAGCTTCGCGCAAGGTCCAGTTCGATCCCCAGATGGCGGATATGGTCGATGCATACGACTATGCCAACGCACTGAATATCGCCCGTATGAACGACGGCAATGCCGTCGCCTACTCCGAGGCCGAGCTGCAGAAGTTCAAGGACGGCAGCGATCCTTATGTGTATCCAAATGTCAATTGGAAAGACGAAGTCTTCAAGAATACCGCGAACGAGACCAACGCTTTCGTCTCGATGTACGGCGGATCGGACAATGTGGAGTACTACTCGCAGCTTGACTATACCGATGCTCGCGGACTTTACAAGTATCCCGACCAGGGAGACTGGAATTCGCAGTTGAAGTATTCCAAGGCCAACATCCGCACCAACGTCGATTTCCAGGTGACCAAGACCACCAAGGTCAGGACCAACATCCTTGCACTCTTCATGGAAACCAACGGAGTCCCGAACGTGAACTCCAACGATGCATGGTGGCATCTGTACAAGGTGCCTGCGCTGGCTTTCCCGATCAAGACCAAGAATGGCGTGTGGGGCGGAAGCCAGACTTACGGAGACTTCAACCTTGTCGCCAAGGCCCAGGGTACCGGCTTCTCCAAGACGCACCAGCGCCAGATATGGGCTGACCTTACCCTCGAGCAGGATCTCGACTTCATCCTGGAAGGACTCGATTTCTATGTCGGAGGCTCCTATGACAATGCTTCCAATACCATCGAGAACCGCACGAAGGGCTACCAGTACGGCTGGAACTATTATGACGCCGGCGGCTCGATGCAGGAGGCCGTGATGGGCACCGTAGAGGACAAGCTCGTCTTCAATTATTGGGTGGATTCCCAGTGGCGTGTCGGTACCATCAATACCGGATTCAAGTATGCAAGGCGTTTCGCTAACGGAGACGGATTCGCGGCCAACGCCAACTACAACATGAAGAGCGAGATCCGTGACGGCCAGAGCAATACCTGGTACCGTGAGAACTGGCAGCTTGCCACTCATTACGACCACGCCGAAAGGTTCATGGCCGACCTCGTGCTTGCCGCCAACGGATCCAACCGTTCCTATCCCGCCAAATGGGCGTTCTCTCCGACTCTCGGCCTCGGTGTCATCCTTGTCGACAATCCCGATGCCGATTATCTCAATTACGGCAAGATCCGTATGTCGGGCGGTATCCAGCATACCGACTATGTACCTGCCAACGGACTCTGGCTCGCCGCATGGAACAATTCGCACGGACAGTTCTGGTACGGTCAGAATTTCCAGAGCTCCTGGGGAGCTTTCCTGACCCAGTTCCCGACGACGGACTTCAAGCAGGAGGCCGCTTACAAAGCCAACATCGGTACCGACCTGAGGTTCGCGAACTGCCTTGATTTCACTATCGACGCCTTCTATCAGCAGAGACGCAATATCCTTGTCAGCGCAGGTTCACTGAACTCGGCGGTAGTGGGTATCCAGTCTTCCTACGATGACAAGGGCCGCGTGGCCAGTTATGGAGTCGAGACCGGTCTTCGTTTCGCCAAGACTTTTGGCAACGGCCTCAACGTATATTTCGGATCGAACATCGCCGCAGTGAAGAGCGAGATCCTGGAATGGATCGAGACTCCCGTTTATCCTAACCTTTCCGTCATCGGAACTGCCGCCGACGCTGCGCGTGGACTCGAGTCCATAGGCTTCTTCCAGAGTCAGGAAGAGATCGCCAACAGCCCTCTGCAGGAGTTCGGCCAGGTAAAGGTCGGAGACATCAAGTACAGGGATATCAATGAAGACGGTGTCATCAATGAGAACGACTATGTAGCGAAGGACTATGGCACCTCCTTCCCCAGCTTCAACTATGGTTTCCAATTCGGAATGGATTACAGGGGATTCGGCTTCAACGTCGCATTCCAGGGCGCGGACAACCAGATCAAGAATCTCATGTACGTCGATGGCGTATGGGGAGCACTTTCGGACAACCGCAACCTTTCCGTGGAGTATTATGACAACTGCTTCGATATCGCGGGCTCCAATGCACTGTATCCGCGCCTCTCGACCACGAATGTTGCCAACAATGCTCAGAATTCCACCACTTGGTACCGTTGCGCAAGATGGTTCAAGATGCGCGATTGCGAGGTCTATTACAGGCTTCCCGCTTCCCTCCTTGGCCATGTGAAGGTTACGGATGCCAAGCTGTTCGTCCAGGGACAGAACCTCCTGTCTCTCGGCAATATCCCCGGCATGGACGCAGAGAACCTCAACACGGGCTATCCCGTGATGAAGGCTGTCGCCATGGGCCTTTCCGTTGTATTCTAAAAAAGATTGGATCATGAAACTTAATAGAATCTGCTTATTCATTCTCGCCTGCGCCGTTCCGGCCTCGTGTGTCGACCTCAACTATACCGAGCAGAACACACGTGACGAGGCATGGACATACGAATACTTCGAGAATGGTATAAAGAACATGGTGTTCGACGTTTACGCGCAGCTCTACAATAACGAGTTCGAGTCCAACAGCGCATATTTCCTTGCCGGCGCTACCGACGAGGCCCAGTATGCCCTGGAGACCGGCGCCGTGAACAACTACGTCAATGGCGGCTGGAGCGCTGCCAATCCTTATTCCAGCATATGGACAAAGTCCTATACTGCCATTGCCGACGTCTGCATGTATCTTGAAAAGATAGACCAGGCCGATATCTCCGAGTGGCAGTACAATCCCAGATATCCCATCTGGGTCCAGCAGCTGGAGCT
>CAMJHW010000186.1 GCA_946405645.1 uncultured Bacteroidales bacterium | reverse complement strand
TCAGCGTCTTGAAGACGAAGGAGAACAAACTCATCTGCTCCCCCGTCATCGAGGGAATCGGCAAACCAGAGCCGCGCGAGGTTTCGCAATCCCAGTGGCAGCGTCTCTGGATGGCGGAGGACAAAGTAGAGTACAAGCGGAACCTTGCGGCCACCCTTTTTGCCGACGTGATCCGTCAGCAGCAGAAGCAGGCTGAAACCGAAAAGCAGCAGGAGGAGAAGCGTATGAACTCCCCCGAACAGAAGGCAAAGGAGGAACGTGAGGAGAAAGCCAAGGAGGCTCTCACGAAGGTGGAGACCGGAGCCGTTGTCGGCCTCATCGCCGGAGCAGTAGCGAAACAGGAAGAGGAGGAGCAGCACCGTGGCTTCCACCGGTAAGATCCTCCTTTGCGGGCTGGTGGCGGTTACTGTGGCCGCCAGTCCGCTCCTTGCCGGCAATAAGGTCCCGGCAACCAGATTGAACACCATTTCACTGAAACGAACGATGAGCAAAGCGAGCGATTATGTAGATAAATACGCTGAGGCTGCGATGGAGCAGATGCGCAAGTACGGCATTCCCGCTTCAGTGACACTTGCCCAGGGCATCCTGGAGAGCGCCAGCGGCCAGAGCGAATTGTCCCGCAAGGGTAACAACCACTTCGGCATCAAGGCTACCAGGACCTGGCTGGACGGAGGCGGCCGGTATCTGGTGTATACCGACGACAAGCCGAACGAGAAGTTCTGCCAGTATGCATCCGTGGCTGACAGCTACGAGCATCACTCCCTCTTCCTGAAGGGGAACAAGCGGTATTCGAACCTGTTCGAGCTCTCCCCGGACGATTACGTCGGCTGGACGCGCGGACTGCAGGAAGACGGCTATGCCTCCAGCAAGCAGTATGCTTCCAGCCTTCAGGCGCTCATCCGCCAGAACGGCCTTGACAAGTATGACCGGATGGTGATGAAGGAAAAGGGATGGCAGAGCACGTTGGCTACGACAACGAGCACCGCCGACCTGGCCGCAAACTCCAAGGCGGTTCTGGGAGAGCAGCCCGCACAGGCTCCAACCGAGGAGAATCCCGTTCAAAAGCAGGATGAACCTAAGAAGGAAGAGCCGAAGGAAAAGGAGTTTTTCAACACCATCTCTTCCGGGGCCGACCAGCAGGAAAGCGATCCCTGGAAGAATTTCTTCGGCCTTATGGGAGACAACGGCGGGTATTCCTCCGATCCCATCGTCGAACTGGCCAGCGCCCTGTTCGCCGGATTGATGGCCATGGCCATCCAGATCGACGGGATGGGAAATGCCCAAGAGGTGCAGCAGGCACCGGCTCTCTCCCCTTCCGGATCTCAGGCAAACGCCTTGGCATCGCGTAATTTCGATGAGGCGATGAATTCAATGAACAATAACCCTATAAAAAGAACAAGATCATGATCAAATGCAATGTAACGATCGTCGGGCGCGTATTTCGTGCTCCGGAAATCAAGAATGACAAGGACGGGAATCCGTTCGTAACCTTCGGCATCTCAACTGAGGTCAAGGATAACGGCGAGACAAAGGGAATCGACATCAGTGTCGCCTGCGACGGAGAGGATGACCAGGTCCTCAGTCTGTCCAGCGGAGACAGGGTCAAAGTCAAAGGCGTGCTGACCTTCCGCAAGCGCGAGGATGTCGTCTTTTTCAACCTTTCCGCCGGTGAGGTCGACAAGACCAAGGAGAAGGACAAGGTCGAAGGAACCATGACTTTCCGAGGCACACTCGGAAGCAAGGAGATCCAGGAAAAGCAGGGAAAGAAAGGAGCGTTCAGGGTGTTTGACGCATATAGCGCCGAGAAGATTGCCGAGGACAAGTTCGCCTATATCTGGGTGCATTTCGTGGATTTCTCCGAGGAACGAGCGGAATGCCTTGTCCCCAAGGCCGGAATCAATGCGGACGGCGATCTGGAGCTCATGCTCTACAACGACAAGCTCAGCATAGGCTGTCGTGTCTCTTCCCTGTCCGAATGGGTGAAACAAGCCGCTAACCAGTAGAGGATATGGCATCGGACAAGAAATATCATTCGAATGGACCGTCCGCCGCCGACAAGGCGCTGGACCGGTTCACCGAATTGATGATAGAGAAAATCCAGTCCTTTGAAGGGAACTGGAAAAAACCATGGTTCATGCCTGGGACTACCCTGCCTCCCCAGAACCTCTCCGGTCGGCATTACAACGGAGGCAACTCCCTAATGCTGATGCTTCAGGCGGAGAAGATGGGGTATGACATACCCGTCTGGGGCACATTCGACCGCATCACGAATCTCAACTACGTCAAGGACAAGAATGGAAATGTCTTTCAGGCGCGGGACAAGGATGGCAACAAACTGCCTCAGGTCAGCGTCAACAAAGGCGAGAAGTCCTTTCCGGTATTTCTCACCACATTCACGGTTGTCGATCCGAAAACGAAGGAAAGAATACCTTATGATGACTACCGCAATCTCTCCCGGGAGGAGCAGGCCAAGTACAAGGTTTACCCGAAACTACAGGTCTACAATGTGTTCAATGTTGCCGGACAGACCAATCTGGAACTGACTCGTCCCGAATTGTACGAAAAACTCAAGTCAATGGCCGCCGGACAGATTCAGCATCAAGGGGACCTCAAGAGTGATCCGGCCATTGATAAGATGATTGACGATAATCTCTATTACTGCCCTATCAAGCAGGTCAAGGGTGATAACGCCTACTACTCCCCTGCCAAGGATGAGATTGTCATCCCCACCCGCGAACAGTTCGTCGATGGCGAGGCCTTCGCGACCAACACCTTGCACGAATGTGCTCATGCCACTGGTGCCGAGTCACGGTTGAACCGGGACATGAAACATCCCTTCGGATCTCCTGAATATGCAAAAGAGGAACTCACCGCCGAACTCTCGGCCGCTCTCATTGCCAGCCAGCACGGACTGACCAAACATGTCAAGAACGATAGCGCTGCATATCTGAAATCTTGGCTGGGATCTCTTCAGCAAAGCCCGGAATTCTTGAAGACAGTACTTGCTGACGTAAAGCATTGTACAAGCCTGATCAATCAGAGGCTTGATGCGATTCAGATGGAATTGGACAAGGGTGAGAAAGCGGACTACTCACAGTTCA
>CAMJHW010000185.1 GCA_946405645.1 uncultured Bacteroidales bacterium | reverse complement strand
GTAAGCTTCGGCAGATCGTCGTTGCTCCCGTGGAAGGAGAATCCGAGATGCTTGATGCGGCCTTTTTTCTTCTGCTCGAGCAGCCACTCGAACAGGCCGTTGTCCTTGAAACGGGTGTTGAAACCCGACAGGTTCTGAAGGTTGTGAAGCAGCAGGAAATCGACATAGTCCACCTGGAGATTCTTCAACGAAGTCTCGAACATCTGCTTGCCCGCCTCGAGGGTAGGTCTGCCGTTCATGTTGGAGATCTTGGTGGCGATCTTGTACGATGAACGGGGATGACGGCTCAAAGCCTTGCCGGTCACCACTTCCGATTCGCCATAGGCCGGAGCCGTATCGAAATAGTTCACGCCGTGCGCTATGGCATAATCAACCATGGCGTTGACGGCGTTCTGGTCCAGAGGCTGGCGGCGGCCGTATCCGCCTCCGCCGCCTGAAAGCGTCGGCAGACGCATGCAGCCAAGGCCGAGCATACCGAGGGTCTCACCCATCTTGTCCCATTTGCGGGAATCGATCCTGGTCCCCTCGGGGGCTTCTTTCCAAGGCGCGGGATCCTGGAGGCCGGTCGGGTGCGCATCCTTATCGGCTCCGTGCAGAAGCGGGCCGCCCACGGCTAGCCCCATGCCGGCTAAAAGAAGGCCCTTGAGGGCCTCGCGGCGAGTCAACTTGTCATTCATGGTATATAAGTTTCTTGGTTTTCGGATCACGGGAGAAATGGCGGAAGTACTCCCACATCTCGCTTGCCGCGCCCTTGTAGTTCCAATGGCCGTAAGGCTCCAGGGCGATCATCTTGATCAATGGTTTGTCACCCTTGTACAGCGTACCCTCGTGCATGGTAAGGTCATCCATGGTGGAGACGTTCCTGCGGTCGCGGACCGCCATACCGAACATCGGATCGAGCGAAGCATTGCCGGTCTGGCCGATCTCCATACCGTTCAGGTCGGCGATGGTCTTCACGGCCCTGACGAGCCAGCCCTTGGAAGAAGCGTCGTCATCGGGCACTTCGGTGAACTTGCCGTCATTGGTGCCGGACACTATCATGTAGGCAATCTCCATATTGCCGTTGTAACGCTTGATCTGCTGCTCGATGGCATCCTTGCTGCCCATGTTGAAACTGGCGTCATAGATGAGTCCTCCGGCCATGGATGCGCCTGCGGCGAACAGGTTGGTCTTGAAGATGCAGAGGTTGGTGGTATTCATGCCGCCGGCGGAAAGGCCCTGGACATACACGCGGGAAGGGTCGATCTGGGGATATTTCTCCATGATGTGACGGACCGTCGCCTCGATGCCGTCAGTGCCCATCGAAGCGTACTTTCCACTGCCCTGCCACTCCAGTTCGGCGGTGATGAAATGCTTCTCGGAGGCCAGCTCCACAAATCCTGAAGTCTCGGCCTGAGTGCGCGGATCGTTGGTGTTGCCGTGGAGCAGCACTACGAAAGGAACGGAATTCCTGGGCGCATCCAGAAGATTCTCGGGAACATACTCATACCATAGGAAATCCCCCCAGCCACAGAGGTTCTGCTCGACGATATTGCGCTGGATGTGCAGACGGTCGAACATGACATAGCTCACCAGCTCGTAAGGACGGGTATGACGCACATCGGTACCGTTATACCAGGTTGTATAATTGTTGAAACGGTAGTTGCGTGAGAATATCTTGTCCCAGGCATCCATGAAGAACTCGGCGTCGGAGAAGGGCGAGCCGTTCACATAGATGCGCTCCAACTGATGGAGCGGGTTCTTCCATACTCCTCCGCCGGACTCCAATGCATGGTTGGCGCGGATATAATGGTCGACCACGGCCTTGTTCCTGCCGGCGACGTAGGCCGGGACCACGACGGGACTGAGCTTGCCGTTTACGGAACCGCCGATGGTCAGGATGCCGGAGACGGCCTCGGCATGCAGCGACAGTACGTTGTTGACGAACGTGGCTCCGGTACCTTTGCCGATCACCTTGAGATCGTTGATGACGCCGAGCTTCTCCTCGAGTTTGTAGAATACCTCAAGGTCGGCGGAGGGAGAATAGGATTTCCCGTTGGCTGGATTCACCACATAGACAGTGGCGAGATATGAATCGATGTGGCGCTCCATTCCCAGGTTCCTTACGACGGACATGGGATCGGAGACTGATCCGTTGTAATAGACGAAATATGTAGGGTTGACGGTGCGGTCGGCGATGGTCGCGTCGCGGTCGGCGGTGATGCGCCATACCTTGGCGCCGACGCCGTCGACAGTCTCGGTCTTGAGTGTCTGCGCGGATGCAGTCAGGACTGCCAGAAGCGCAAGGGCAAGTGAAATGATACGGAATCTCATTTTTACGTTATTTATATGTCCAACAAATATAGCATTTATTCCGGCCTTATGAAACGGTAATCCTCAAACATTTCGTATATTTGGCTCTATACCACAACAAGAGACCGCATGAAAACCATCGTCAGACCAGCAGCAATCATCTTCGCATTGGCCCTTGCAGCAGTATCCTGCAGCGTGAAATGGCAGGAAGAGTCCAAGGACGGATACAATCTAGTCACCCAAAATGGCGGCAGCACACTCGGCTACAGCCCCGAATCAGGGGTAAAGCTCATCACCAAGGGCGGATTCGCCTTCAAGGACCTCAACCGCAACGGCAAGCTCGACGTCTATGAGGATTGGCGCAAGGATCCTCTCGTCAGGGCGAAGGACCTCGCCTCGCAGCTGACCATAGACGAGATCGCCGGAATGATGCTCTACAGCGGACATCAGGCCATAAATGGCCCGGCCATCACTGACGCGCAGAGGAAATTCCTCGAGGAGGACAATCTCCGCGCCGTCCTGATGACACGCGTCTCCTCCCCCGCCGACGCGGCGCGCTGGAACAACAATGTCCAGGCCTTCGTCGAAGGCCTCGGACACGGAGTGCCGGCCAACAACTCCTCCGACCCGCGCCACGGGGCTCAGGCCACCGCTGAATTCGACGCCGGCAACGGCGGCGAGATCTCGCAGTGGCCGTCCAGCCTCGGCATGGCGGCGACCTTCGACCCGCAGCTGGTCGAAGAGTTCGGCCGCATTGCCTCCAAAGAGTATCGCGCCCTGGGCATAGCCACGGCGCTCTCCCCGCAGATCGACCTGGCCACCGA
>CAMJHW010000184.1 GCA_946405645.1 uncultured Bacteroidales bacterium | reverse complement strand
TCGATGAATGGCGCGCCGTTGCCGCGCTTCATACCTTCCAGTGCCTTGGAGGCAATGTCGTAAGCAGCGCGTACGAGGGCCATGTCCTCAGGGCTGTATGCCGGGAACAACGCTTCGATCCTGTCCATAGTCAGTGCGGTCGGTTTGGTGTCTAGACAAAGTTAATCAAAAATCCTTGTCTTTCCACACCTTGAGATATTCTTGGAGAGCCCACATTTCGTCGCGGTACTTCGCGGCGGCGTTGAAATCGAGTTCCGCGGCCGATTTCTTCATGCGTCTGCGGTCCTCCTCAACCATCTTTTCGACCATCTCGCGCGTCATGGAACGGATGACGGGATCCTGAAGGACGGCGGCCAGGTCGGCCTTGACGTATCCGTCGACATACGCGGTCTTCTCCTCGCGCCGCGAGTCGAGACCGAGGTCGACGGACACCGTGCCGCGGCCGAGTTCAGACGGATCCGGGATGTAGGTCGGGTCTTCCCATGAGTTCGGGGCGCTGAGACGGTTCCGGCCGTTGGTGAGGCGGATCTTGCTTTCTTTGCCTCCAAGCTCGGATGCCAGGATGTTGTGCTTGACCTCCACCTGCTCGGGGGTGATGTGATGCAGTTCGTTGTACTCCATTTGCTTGGCCCTGCGGCGGTTGGTCTCGCGGATGGTTTCCTCCATAGACTTGGTGATGATGTCGGCGTACATTATGACGAGTCCGTTGACGTTGCGGGCCGCGCGGCCTGCGGTTTGCGTCAGCGCCCGGCCGGTGCGCAGGAATCCTTCCTTGTCGGCGTCGAGGATGGCCACAAGAGAGACTGACGGGATGTCGAGTCCCTCACGGAGCAGGTTGACTCCGACAAGGACATCGAACAGGCCGTTCTTGAAATCTTCGATGATCTCGACGCGTTCGGTCGTGTCCACGTCGGAATGGATGTAACGGCAGCGTATGCCTATCTTGGCAAGATACTCGTAAAGCTCTTCCGCCATACGCTTGGTGAGCGTAGTGACGAGCACGCGCTCGTCCCGCTCAGCGCGCGTGCGGATCTCCTCCACCAGGTCGTCTACCTGGTTCTCGATAGGGCGCACTTCGATCGGAGGATCCAGCAGGCCGGTAGGCCTGACGACCTGCTCCACTACGAGTCCTTCGGACTTGCGCAGTTCGTAGTCGGCCGGAGTGGCGCTGACATAGACCTTCTGGCCGGTCACGGCCTCGAACTCCTCGAAGGTCAGCGGGCGGTTGTCGGCGGCTGCCGGCAGGCGGAATCCGTACTCTACGAGCACGGACTTGCGCGAATGGTCGCCACCGAACATCGCATGGATCTGCGGCAGCGTAACGTGGCTCTCGTCTATGAAGGTGATGAAATCGTCCGGGAAATAGTCAATCAGGCAGAACGGCCTCTGGCCGGGCTTGCGCCCGTCGAAATAGCGGGAATAGTTCTCTATGCCCGGACAGTAGCCCATCTCCTTGATCATCTCCAGATCGTATTCGACGCGCTGTTTCAAGCGCTTGGCCTCCAGGTTTTTCCCTATGCTTTCGAAATAGTCGAGCTGAACCTTCAGGTCGTCCTGTATGTGGCTTACCGCGGCGATGCCGCGCTCCTTGGTGGTCACGAAATTGTTGGCCGGGTAGATGGAGATTTCGTCAATCTCCTCGATGCGCGCTCCCGTCATCGGGTCGATGACCGAGATGCTGTCGACCTCGTCTCCGAAAAACTCTATGCGGATGGCGTCGTCGGCACCACCGAGATACACGTCCACCGTGTCGCCGCGGACCCTGAAGGTTCCGCGTTTGAACTCCACTTCCGTGCGGGAATACAGCCCGTCGACGAGCTGATAGAGGAGGCGGGTGAGTCCGCGCTGCTCTCCCTTCTTCACCACGACTGTCTGTTCGTGGAAGTCGTCGGGATTGCCGATGCCGTACAGGCAGGAGACGCTGGAGATGACGATGACGTCGCGCCGCCCGCTCAGCAGGGCGCTGGCGGCGCTCAGGCGCAGCTTCTCGATCTGGTCGTTGATGCTGAGATCCTTTTCGATGTATGTGTCGCTGTTCGGCAGGTAGGCCTCCGGCTGATAGTAGTCGTAGTAGGAGACGAAGTACTCCACGGCGTTGTCGGGAAAGAACGACTTGAACTCGCCGTAGAGCTGGGCAGCGAGAGTCTTGTTGTGGCTCAGGATGAGGGTAGGCCTTTGCAGCCTCTCGATGACGTTGGCCATCGTAAAGGTCTTGCCCGAACCCGTAACGCCGAGCAGCGTGACATCCGTCACGCCGTCGTTGAGGGCCGAGCAGAGCTGGTCGATGGCCTCCGGCTGGTCTCCGGAGGGCTTGAAAGGCGACTGAATCCTGAATTTCATCCTGTCCGGGCGGAGTTTACTGGTATTTGGAGAGAAGTTCCAGATCGTTGTCCGCCTTGATCTTGTCTATGATGGTGCACACGATGCGGTAGGTACGGCTGTCCTTTGTATAGACCGCGGGGGTGATGAACCGGACGCGGCCCTGGCGCAACAGTTTCTGCGTGCTGGTGTGCTTTTTCTCGTTGCCGGGATTATACACGGCGATAGCGTTGCCTCCGAACATGTTCACGATCTTCATGCAGGGGACGTCTGTGTCGCCGTCTCCGAAATAGATCATGTGGCTGAACGGGATGCGTTTCTTGTCGTCGGCTATGCTGGAGTTGACCATCTTGTTGTCGCGGGAGCTGAAGATTCCTTTGCTTATTTTGAACAGGAACTGGGTCTTGGCGGTGTAATCAACCGCTATGCCGGGCCATTCCGCCTCTCCGTTCTCGTCGTAGATGAAGGATCCGGCGAAGATGTGCTTGAATTCCTTTGCGATAGGGGAGCCTTCGATGATTTCCTTCAGTCCGGAGGAGTTGATGTAATGCTCGATCCTGACGCCGTGGGCTTCGCCGTAGTCGTTGATGAGTTTGAACCAGCCTTTTACGCCCTCGTACAGTTCTATGTGCTTGCCGAACTCCTTGAACTGCTTGCGCCGCAGGGGAATGCCGTTCTTCTTCGCTTCGTCGAACATCAGCTTCATATAGGCGAGTATGTTGCTGGCATCCTGTCCGCGGGCTATGCTGTCGCTCTTGGTCCAGAACTCCTCGGGAGTCTGTCCGACAGCTTGGATGAATCCGAACTCCTGCATGTTGCCCGGCGAGAGAGTCCCGTCGAAATCGT
>CAMJHW010000183.1 GCA_946405645.1 uncultured Bacteroidales bacterium | reverse complement strand
AAGTAGGACTTGCTGCCTTGTGTTTGATTTTGCATAGTAGTATAAATGGTTAATTATGAATTATTTCACCTTTATGTCTATGTGGGCGGAGCCCAGTTCCGAGTTTACTGTCAGCCGGGCGGAGCCGGGGATGCCTTTGAAAGAGCGGATGACGGCGAGCGCCTTGCCGCTGAAAAGCGGCTTGCGGTCGCCCTTGAGGCAGAGGACATCGGCAGGATTGCCGTTGTCCACGCCGAAGAGCTCGCCGGCTCCTGTGACGCTGAAATCGAGCATCAGGTCGGCGGTGGGGACGGGACGTCCCTTGGAGTCGACGGCCTCGACCGTAATATATGAAAGGTCGTAGCCGTCGGCGTGGATGGTGCCGCGGTCCGCGGTGAGCTTGAGGGCCACGGGCTCGCCCGTGGTCTCCCTGCTCTCACGCGCCACGACGCGGCCCCCGCGATACGAGACGACCTCGATCTTGCCGGTCTCGAACGGTACCTGGTTCCACTGCGCGTGGAGCTTTTCGCCTTCCTTGCGGTCCCTGCCGTAACTCTGGCCGTTCACGAACAGCTCGACTTCGTCGGCTTTGTTGTAGTAGGCCCAGATATCGACCTTGTCCCCTACGTTCCAGTTCCAGTGGGGGAATACGTGCAGGACGGTCTCATCCGTCCATTCCGCCTTGTACATCCAGTAGCAGTCCTTGGGGAAGCCGGCCAGGTCCACGATGCCGAAATATGAACTCCTCGACGGCCAGCCGAAAGGAGTAGGCTCGCCTAGATAGTCGAATCCTGTCCAAACGAACGTTCCTGCCATCCATTCGCGGTCGCGGATGCGCACCCAGGCTTCTTCGTGAAGTTCGCCCCAGGGGACGCGGCAGTTGTCGTAAGCGGGGAGTTGATGGTCGTCCGAGTCGTAGGAGAGCCACCACTGAGAAGGCACGATCAGCGTGTCGGTGGAAGGCTGGGGATAGACGCCGCGGCTGTTGATGGCCGATGCGGTCTCCGACCCGTAGATGGGCATCCCGGGGAACCATTCACGGGATTCGTCATAGATGCTTGTATGGTAGTTGATGCCGAAGGCGTCGGACATCCCGGAACGGACGAGGTTGTTGGTCGGGCCGGGATGATTGCAGCCTGCGGTAAGCGGCCTTGTAGGGTCCAGCCTGCGGACTATGTCTGCCATGTGCTGTGCCAGGATGACGTTGGGGCTGACGTTGGCTTCCAACGCCGCTTCGCGGTCGTCCTCGATGAAGTTAAGGAAGTAGTTGGCTTCCTCAGGCGAGAGGTTCTGGAGATCATCGTCCTGCGAGTCGCCCTGCTCGGCGATCTCGTTGGCGAGGCTCCACATGAATACGCTCGGATGGTTGCGGTCGCGGCGGATGAAGTCGCCCAGGTCGATCTCGTGCCACTCGTCGTAGAAACGTGCGTAGTCGTAGCGGGTCTTGCGCTTGCGCCACATGTCGAAGGCCTCGTCGAGGACGAGGAAACCCATGTCGTCGGCAAGCTGAAGGAGCTCCGGCGCGGGAGGGTTGTGCGAAGTGCGGATGGCGTTCACGCCGAAGCTCTTGAGTATCTCGAGCTCGCGCTGGAGCGCTCGGAAATGCACGGCCGTCCCTATGCAGCCCATGTCGTGGTGAAGGCAGACTCCCAGGAGTTTGACGGGACGGCCGTTGAGGATGAGTCCTTTATCGGCGTCCAATACCGCGGTCCTTATTCCGAAGCGGGTGGTATAGACGTCCGTTATCACTTCATCGACCTTGACGGTAGTCTCCAGGGTATATTGATATGTGTCCTCGATGTCCCAGAGGTGGGGTTTGACGATGGTCAGCGTGTCATGAACGACTCCGGAAGGGGCGTACAGGACCTCGCCTCGGGCGACCACTCCTCCGCGGTCGTTGCGGATAAGGTTCGTTACGGTCGCATTGCTGAAGTCCTGCATGCTTATGGCTGCCGGATTCTCAAGGGTGACCTCCACTGCCACAGTCGCATTGGATGCGGTGATGGATGGAGTATTGACGAATGTCCCGCTCCAGGCAACGTGGATGGCTCCGGTGGTGACCAGGCGGACATTGCGGTAGATGCCGCAGCCGGCATACCAGCGGGAGTTGGGCTGCTCGGCATTGTCGCAGCGCACCGCAATGACATTGTCCTCGCCCTCCGGGTTGAGGTATGAAGTGATGTCGTATGAGAATGAACTGTAGCCGTAAGGGCGCGTGCCCACAGGATGGCCGTTCACGAATACGGTGCTGTTCATGAACACTCCGTCGAACTCGACGGATACGATTTTGCTGCCGTTTCCAACGCCTTCAGGCGTCTTGAAATGCTTGCGGTACCAGCCTACGCCGCCCGGAAGGGCGCCTCCGCTGGTGCCGGAAGGATTGTTCGGAGAGAATTCGCCTTCGATCGACCAGTCGTGAGGAAGATGAAGCTGTCTCCAATCGCTGTCGTCGAAGCCGGGCGATGCCCAGTCATACATAAGGACGTCCCTCGTGCCGGAGGCCAGAGGGTCGTCACCCAGGGTGAAGCGCCAGTCGAAGTTGAAGTCTTCGACGACGCGCGGGCTTTCCGCCTTGTGCGAACAGGCGCAAGCTAACGCCAAAATGACTGATATGAAGGCTAATCTCTTCATCTGTCAGAATTTAATGGTGGTTTCAGTACCGTCGTAATCGACGGATGCCAGGATATCATGGGTAGGCACGGGCATTTTGAGCGCGGCAGTGATCCTTCTGGTTTCCTTCATTCCCTTGAACGAACCCGTACGGGCTCCGATGGTCAGGGTGCGGGATTTGTCGTCCCATTTCATGGAAATGTTGGAGTACTCTCCCTTCTCATACGCATAGGTCAGGCCGTCATCCTCGTACAGGGTAAATGAGGCGTCCTTGCCGCCGTAAACCATGATATGGAGGCTGCCGTCCTGCTCCTGGGCGGTGTATTCGATATCCGGTCCCGTAGGGATAATGCTTCCGGCGCGGACATATACGGGGATATGGTCGAACGGGGCGGCGGCGATGAAGCTGGAGCCGCCGTCGTAATAGCGGCCGCTGCTGAAGTCGTACCAGCCCCCTTCGGGGAGGTAGACTTCGCGGCTGCGCGCCTGATACTCATACACGGGGCATACGAGGAAAGCGTCGCCGAACATGAACTCGTCGTCGATATTGCGCGCCACCGGATCGTCGGTGAAGTCCATTACCAGACCGCGCAT
>CAMJHW010000182.1 GCA_946405645.1 uncultured Bacteroidales bacterium | reverse complement strand
GGCATGAGAAGCGCGGAAGCCATGACGGGATACTGGGTGCCGTAGAGGCCCTGTACATACTCGTTGGCATTGGAGAGCGACATGCTGTCCTGGGAGCTGTGCGAATAGACGACTCCGGTGCGGAATTTCAGGAACTTGACATCCAGGGTATTGTTCACGCGGGTGGTGAAACGGTCATAGTTGGGACCTGCTCCCACCATGGTGCCACGCTGGCTGAAGTAGTCGAGGGCGATGTTGTAGGTGTTGTTCTCGCCGCCGCCGGAGAAGTTGAGGTTGTGGTTCTGGCGGATGCCGGTCTTGAACATCTCGTCGAACCAATCGGTATTGACTGCGGAAGGGCTGACATACTTCTCGCTGGAAGGATCGTATCCGGCGGGAACTGCAAGGCCGCTGTTGTCGAAAGCCATGCGGACGAACTGGCCGTACTGGTCGGCGTCCATCACCTTATAGACGTTCTTGCGGATCTTGTCGACACCCACATATCCGGTGTAGTCGACGATCACGGGCTGGTTCTTCTTGCCGCCCTTGGTGGTGATGATCACAACTCCGTTAGCTGCACGCGAACCGTAGATGGCGGCTGCGGAAGCGTCCTTGAGGACCTGGATGGTCTCGATGTCGTTAGGAGAGAAGTCGCGGATGGTGGTTCCCATAGGGACACCGTCGATGACGTACAGAGGAGCCGTGCTGCCGAAGCTGCCCAGACCGCGGATGCGGACCGCAGGGTCGGCGCCGGGCTGACCGTCGGAAGTGATCTGCACGCCGGCGACCTTACCCTCGAGCATCGAGGAAATGTTGGAATGGGAAACCTTCTTCATCTCGTCGGCATCGACGATGGCGACGGAACCGGTAAGGTCGACCTTCTTCTGCGAACCGTAACCGATGACGACAACCTGGTCGAGAAGCGTGGTCTCGGTCTGCATGGTGATGGTTCCAAGGCTTCCGGCCTTGTCAACGGTCACTTCCACGGTAGTATAGCCGACAGAGATGATCTGCAGGACCGAACCCACGGGAACGTTCAGGGAGAAATTACCGTCGAGGTCGACGGTCGTACCTGTAGTGGTGCCCTTCACGACGACACCGGCGCCAAGCATGGGCTCTCCGGACTCATCGACGACGGTACCGCTCACTGTCACATTGTCCTGCGCCCGGGCCGTGAAGCCGGTCTGTCCGCCGAGGATGGCAGGAGTCATGGCCAGGAGGCCGCAGAGTGCTATGGTAGAAAATATATGTTTCATATTCATTGGTCTTTAATTAGTCGAAGAGTACAAGGTAGGACTCCTCGGTCACAAGGGCCGTCTGGAGGTCAGCGCTGTCGACGATGATGTTGGAATACTTCTGGAAGTGTTCCTCGCCGTTGGGATAGGTGACGTTGTAGAGGATCTCGGCAGTGCCGTCGCCGTTGTTGGTAACGGTGATGGTAACCATCGACATGTTCTGCATGGACATGAAAGCATCCCAGTTCCAGTTGCTCTCGGCCACTACGCCTGCATAATTGTCATCTCCCCAGCCGAAGTTGTCCATACGGACGACACAGTACTCGGAGAGGTCGGCGCGGCGCATGATCACGCACGGGCTGTGCCAGTTGCCGAGGTTGTCGGAATAGAGCTGCATCTTGAAGACCTTGCTCTCACCTGCGGGAACGACGGCATCCTCGGAGAAGGTCGTCCACCATCCGTTGGTGAAGTCTGCAAGTCCCACGGAAGCAGTGCCCATGATGCCGGTCACCTCACAAGTAGTGGTGATGGTCTTGCCGCCGGCTGCATATGAGACCTCGACTCCCTGAGTACCGGCCACGGGCTGCACTTTGCCGAAAGTAAGGCTGGCGTTGTCCATGATACCGGTGGTACCGTCGGCATAGGTTGCGGTGACCTCGATGCCCTCGGAATAGAAGTTCACGGGCTGGTCAAATACATAATAGGAAGTAAGGACAGGAGCCTTGGTGACCTCGAGGGAAGCCACGGGGTTGGTAACCTCGATCTGAGCATATCCTGCCACGGACTTGCCGAAGTTGCCCTGCTTGGTCTTGCTGTAGGAATAGACAAGGGTCTTCTTGCCGGTAGTGGCGGTGAAAGTCTCGTCGATCGCGAAATTGACGTCATCCAAAGGAACCACGGCGGAAGAGTTGTCGGTAAACGTGACGGTCGCCTCTGCGGAAGCAAGGATATCCTCAGCGGAAGCGCCCACCTCGACGGAGGCGGGAAGTCCCTTCACCGTGATGGAAGCCGCATCCTCGTCAGGAATCTCGGCAATCTCGGAAGGAACGAGGTAAGCCTTCTTGATGTTGAAATGGCTGGCGTCGCAGATAAGGAAAGCTTCGATGTCCTCGGTGGCGGAGACTTTCTGGTTGTATTTCTCAGTGATAGTGAAACCGTCTGCCGCCACGTTCTTGACCTCAAGGAAAGCGACACCCGCGCGGGCGTGGTCAATGCTCATCGTCACATAGGCGCCCTGCATCTTCTCACGGAACTCGTCCCAGTTGACGTCCTGTCCGCCATAGTCGAACTCGATCATGGCGCCGTTGTAATCGGCGTTGCCCCAGCCGTACCAGTCGGAGCGAAGCACGAAGTATTCACTGTAGCCATCTGCGCCGCGCTCGAAAGGAGTGGCGACACAAACATTCCAGTTGTTCCAGTTGTTAGCGCCGGAACCGTAGTTCTCGAATTCGACGACCAGCTTCTTTCCGGAAGGGATAAGGAAGTACTGGCTGAATTCAGTCCACCATGCGGCGGAATTGTCTTCCGCACCGGCGATGGCGGTGGTGATGGTGATCTCGGTGTAGTCGTCGGACTGACCGGCCTGTTTCTCGGCCTGATACTCGGCGATCTTGTCGGCAAGATCTGCCGGAGCATCGACGGCATAAGGCTCGAGTCCCGTACAACCCATCGATACCGCTGCCGCGGCAGCGAATGCGCAAAGCGCTTTCAGCATCAAGTGTTGGGTTTTCATTTCTTTGTGGTTTAATATGAGTTATTATATATCAAAAGTATCAAAGATTCACTTCAGGCCAGCCTTCGGCGGACCAGCTCACGGGGCGTACCAGCAGCCTGGAGCCATAGTCGAAATCACGGTCGTAAGCGTGGAACAGCATAATCTCGCCGCCGTCCTTCTGCACGACCGCGCAATGTCCCGCTCCGGGATAGCGGTCGTTGCCCGTCACGACGGCGGTGCCGCCTCCCTGCATCAGAGGGACGCCTGCGGCATCGATGTAAGGACCGGTCACTTCCTTCGCGCGCCCGCACACTACCTTAT
>CAMJHW010000181.1 GCA_946405645.1 uncultured Bacteroidales bacterium | reverse complement strand
TATCTTTACGGGAAATGCGAAAGCTCCGGCTGATATTCCTCTCCTTGATGCTGACCCTCGGCGCGTCGGCGCAGGAACTCCCGCTGCGCGAGTTCCGTGGCGCCTGGCTGCACATCGTCGGCAATGCCGATATGCAGAAGATGAGCCAGGAGGAGATCAGGACCTGGCTGACCGGTACTTTGGACTCACTGAAGATGTGCGGTTGCAATGCCGTTTTCTTCCAGGTCAGGCCGGAGGCTGACGCATTCTATATCTCGGACATAGAGCCTTGGACCCGGTATCTCACAGGCACCCAGGGCAAGGCTCCGGATCCTCTTTGGGACCCGCTCCGGTTTATGGTTGACGAGTGCCACTCACGCGGGATGGAACTTCACGCCTGGCTCAATCCTTACCGCGTGACGCTCAATTCCACCGAGTCGCTGGTCCGCGACCACCTCGCACGCAGGAATCCTTCGATTTTCAAGAAATACTCCGGGCAGGTCTATTTCGACCCGGGCGAGCCGGCTTCGAGGGAGCATGTCGTCAAGGTGGTACGCGACATAGTGTCGCGCTACGACGTGGACGGTATTCATTTCGACGATTATTTCTATCCCTATCCCGTGAACGGGAGAGATTTCCCCGATGACGACACTTTCGCCAAGTACGGACGTGCGCAGGGGTTCCGGCGCAAGGACGACTGGCGCCGGAACAATACCGCCCTGCTGGTCCACGAAGTCAATGAGGCGGTCAAGGAGATAAAACCATGGGTACGTTTCGGGGTGTCGCCTTTCGGCATCCACCGCAATCTCTCGGACACTCCTGACGGCAGCGGCAGCCGGACCAACGGCCTGTCCTGCTATCATCAGCTCTATGCCGACGCTCCGGCCTGGGCCGCTGCCGGAGACGTGGACTACCTGGCGCCGCAGCTATACTGGAAGATAGGCCACAGGCTGGCGGACTATGAGATACTGATCAACTGGTGGAACGACCTCGACCTGAAGGGGCAACTGTACATAGGACAGAGCATAGAGACATTCAGCGAGCCCGACCTCAAGGATCCCAACACCACGCAGCTGGGCCGGAAGATGGAGCTTGTACGCGAGCTGCCGGGAGTGGACGGCAATGTCTGGTGGCCGGGATGGTCGCTTTCGGACGGGACGCTGGGGCTTGCGGATTCTCTTGCCCGGCGCTATCAGCGCTATCCCGCCCTGATACCCGCCTATACCGACATCGACGACATCCCTCCTGCTCCAGTTTCGGATATCTGGGCTTCGCACGGATATGTCCATTGGCGCGTCGATCCCGTTGATGATCAGTTGCAGGAACCCCATTTCTTCGTCGTCCGCCGTTTCGGGATGGATGACAAGGCGGACTTGACGGATCCGTCGCGCATTGTCGTCGTCACGAGGGAGACTTCCTATGAGACGACGGATGACGATGACGGGCCGTTCTTCTATATCGTGACCGTCGTGGACCGCTGCTGGAACGAAAGCGCGCCCTCGGACGAGATTGTGTATTGACTTTTTTCCTACCTTTGTGACCGGAAACGATTATTATAATGGATAAACTGAGTTACGCATTGGGCATGAGCATCGCCCAGAGCCTGTCGCAGTCAGGCGTAGAGAAGCTCGATTTCGAAGATTTCAAAAACGGCGTCAAGGACAGCCTTATGGGCGCGAAGCCCGCGCTCTCGATGGAGGACGCCAATAAGGTGCTGAACGATTTCTTCGCCAGGGCCGAGGCCGAGGCAAAGGAGAAGCAGGCCGCGATGGCGGCCGCCTTCAAGGACGAGGGCGAGGCCTGGCTCAAGGAGAATGCCCGCAAGGACGACGTGGTCGTCCTGCCCAGCGGCCTTCAGTACAAGGTGCTCAAGCAAGGCACCGGCCGCAAGCCCGGCCGTACCGACAAGGTGCGTTGCCACTACGAGGGCAAGCTGACCAACGGTATGAAGTTCGACAGTTCCTACGACCGCGGCGAGCCCGCCGTCTTCGGCCTGAACCAGGTCATCTCCGGCTGGACCGAGGGCCTGCAGCTGATGCCCGAGGGTTCCGTATGGGAACTCTATATCCCTTACCAGATGGCGTACGGTGAGGCCGGCGCCCACGGGAGCATCCCTCCTTGCGCCGCCCTTGTCTTCAAGGTCGAACTCCTCGAAGTGCTGTAAATGAAACTGATAATCGACAGCGGGGCGACGAAGGCCGACTGGTGCGCCGTTGATGGCGGACAGGCAGTCCGGCGGTTCAAGACCGCCGGGATGAACGTGTCCGTGCTTACACCGGAAGAGGTGGAAGCGATCGTACGGGAGGCTGTCGAGGCCTTGAAGGGCCTGGCTGGCCTGGAACCTGGAGTGACGGAGGTGCATTTCTATGCGGCCGGACTGATCGAAGGGTCGGAACCCGCCGCCAAGGCGGTGGGCATCCTGTCCTCGGCCTTCGGCGGAGCGCCCGTCGAAGGCGCTTCGGACATGCTGGCGGCCGCCCGCGCGGCCTGCGGCCGCTCCGAGGGCGTCTGCGCCATACTCGGAACAGGCTCCAACAGCTGCCTGTTCGACGGCACCCGCATAGTGCATACCGTCCGTTCCGGCGGATTCATCCTCGGAGACGAGGGCGGGGGAGCGAGCCTTGGGAAGCTCTTTATCTCCGACTATATCAAGGACCTGGTCCCCGAGCCGCTTGCTTCGGAATTCGGAGCCGCTTTCGACGTCGATTATATGACTGTCGTCCGCAAGGTATATAAGGAACCCGCTCCTTCCGCTTATCTCGGCGGATTTGCTCCTTGGATCCTTGAGCATCGCGGCCACCCTTATGTGGACGGACTGGTGGAACGCAATCTCACCGGCTTTTTCGAGCGGTCGCTGATGCGCCACGGCCGCCCGGACCTGCCCGCCGGCTTCGTCGGCGGCTTCGCGGCCGCGTGCGAGCCGCAGCTGCGCGCTGTCGCGCAGCGCTGCGGCGTGCGCGTCTCGCGCATCCTCGCCTCCCCGATGGAAGGCCTTGTCGAATACCATAGCCTATGATCGAGAAGTACCCTTCAGAGCTCCTTCAGAATGCCGTGGAGGCCATAGGCTCCCTCCCCGGAGTAGGCTCCCGCAGCGCGTTGCGCCTTGCGATGCACCTCCTTGGCCAACCCAAGGAGAACGTCCATCATTTCACTGACGCCATCAACCGCCTGGCCGATGAGGTGCAGTATTGTCCGGAGTGCATGATGATCTCCGACAACGGCCTTTGTTCCATCTGCTCCGACTCCCGCCGGGACCACAATACCATCTGCGT
>CAMJHW010000180.1 GCA_946405645.1 uncultured Bacteroidales bacterium | reverse complement strand
GGCCTCAAGTTCCTTTCCGTGGCGGACCAGACTTATCACTGGCACATCCTTGACAGGGAGGTTTACCTCGCAATCTGGATAGTTTGCTTCGCTCTTCTGGGCTTCTACCTGCTGGGCAAGATACGTTTCAAGCACGATACTCCGCTCGAGTATATCAGCGTGGGTCGTCTCGTGCTGATAATCATTGATTTCGCTTTCGTGGTGTACCTGATTCCCGGTATGTGGGGAGCTCCGCTAAAGGCGCTGAGCGGCTATATGCCGCCTATGGAGACGCAGGACTTCGTGCTGCGTCCCGGCGCAGCGGCGCCGGCGCCGGCCACCGTGGACCTGACAGGCACGGAAGTGTCTCTGGTCCACGGCCTCACCGGCTACAGCAGCCTCGACGCCGGTATAGCCGCTGCTGCCGCGACCGGCAAGAAGGTCTTCGTGGACATCACCGGTCACGGCTGCGTGAACTGCCGGGAGATGGAGGCGCGCGTTTGGAGCGCCCCTGAAGTCCTGAAGCGCCTCAAGGAAGACTATGTGATAGTATCCCTGTACGTCGATGACAAGACCAAGCTCCCCGAGAGCAAATGGGTCACGACGGATGACGGCAAGGTCCTGAAAGATGTGGGGCGTGTGAACTCCCGCATTGTCCTTGACCGTTTCGGCGTCAATTCCCAGCCCAATTACTTTATCCTCGACGGCGAGGGCAACATCCTCGCCGGCCCCCGCGGATACAATCTCGACATAGACGGATTCGTCAAATTCCTCGACATATGACAGCTCGCCAGAAGGAGATCATAGATCTCATCCGTTCAGAAGTCAAACCGGCCCTAGGATGTACCGAACCCATCGCCGTGGCCCTTGCCGTGGCCAAGGCCGTAGAAATCATATCCGAGAACTGTCCCGGCACCTGCCGGGAGGGCTGGCGCCGGAGTGCCGACTTCAAGATAGATGTCGAAGTGAGTTCCAATATCCTCAAGAACGGTATGGGAGTGGGCATTCCCGGAACGGGTATGGTGGGCATTCCCATCGCTGCCGCCCTCGGGGCCGTCTGCGGCAAGTCCGCCTTGGGTCTTGAGGTCCTGAAGGACCTCTCTCCCGAGGACGTCAGCCGCGCCAAGGAACTCGCGGACACCAAGGCGGTCCGTGTTTCCGTCGCCGAGACGGAGCATCTGCTCTATGTCAAGGCGACGGTCTCCCTTGAAGGGGCCAGCGCCAGCGCCGAGGTCGATCCTCACGCCTATGCGGTCATTGAGGACGACCACGATCGCATAGTGGAGACGAGCTTTGCCGACAAGATCCTTATGAGTTCCGAGTCCGCCGCCGCCGGCGTGGACATAGGCAGGAAGGATTACGGGCTTACGGTTAAGGAGATCTACGAATTCGCCCTCGAGATGCCTTTCGAGGACATCTCTTTCATCCTCGAGGACCGTACTCTGAATCTTGCCCTTGCCCATGAGGGCCTGTCGGGAGACTATGGCCTAAAGGTTGGCAAGGCCATACGCGAGAACCAGCAAGAGGTGTTCGGGGACGATTTCCTGAGCTTTGCGATGGGAATGACCGCCGCCGCGTCCGACGCTCGAATGGCTGGCTGCACTCTACCCGCGATGTCCAACAGCGGCAGCGGCAACCAAGGCATCACTGTCAGCATGCCCGTCATCGCGTACGCCCTAAAGTATAATGTGGATGACGAACGCCTGGCCAGGGCCCTTATCCTCAGCAACCTCGTAGCCATCCATATCAAGAGCTTCCTCGGAAAGTTGTCCGCCCTTTGCGGCTGCGTGGTGGCTTCGACAGGTTCTGCCTGCGGAATAGTCTATCTGGAGGGCGGCGGCCTCAAGGAAGTGTCCTCCGCCATACAGAACATGGCCGGCAACATCACCGGCATGGTCTGTGACGGCGCGAAGGTTGGCTGCGCCATGAAAGTCGCCTCCGGCGTCTCCTGTGCGGTCCAGTCGGCCGTCCTCGCCCTCAGGGGTACTTGCATTCCCTCCACCGACGGCATCATCGAGGACGATGTTGAGAAGACGATACGCAATATCGGGACCATCGGCTCGGCAGGTATGAAGACCACCGACCGGATGATCCTGGACATCATGCTCTGTAAATAGCCCGTGAAAAAGTTCGAAATCATCCGTCCCGCCTCCGCAGAGTCGTTTCCCTGTGCACTATTCTCTTTGTTTTCCAGATTGGAAAAGTTCTTCAGCGACGAAGCCGCTGAAGGCCGTAAGCCCGTTTTCATCCGCTTCTTCCTGAGCGATGCTCAGAATCAGGCGGCGGCGCTGAAGACGGAGCTGGACGCGCGGCTCGGGACTTTGTCCCTGAGCGCCGCGCCGGCCGTCTCCGTCGTGGAGCAGCCGCCGCTCGACGGCAGCCGCATCGCGGCTCTGGTGCAGACGTCCTCGGAGAGGCAGACGTCTCTCTTCCATAGCCTGCGCCTATCGGAGGAAGAGGCAGCCGGGCGGGACTCCTATGCCCAGGCCAGGTTGCTTTTCAGCAAATACCTGGACATCATCCGCCCGCTCGGACTCGAACTCAAGACTCACTGCGTGAGGACATGGATCTACGTCCGTGACATAGATTCCAACTATGCAGGACTTGTAAAGGCACGCAACGACGTGTTCGAAGAGGAAGGCCTCAGCTGCGACACGCACTATATCGCCTCCACCGGCATCGGGGGAGCGACGGAAGGGCGCAACGCAGTCGTTGCCATAGACTTCCTTACCCGTCCCGACATTCAGGAGGCGGACAAGACTTATCTGAAAGCGCTGTCGCACCTCAGCCCCACCCACGATTATGGAGTGGCTTTCGAGAGGGGAGTGCGCCTTTCGGACGGCCGGATATTCATCAGCGGCACGGCGAGCATCGACAACCGCGGCCGCGTCCTTCACGAGGGCGACGTGGTCGCCCAGACGGACCGGCTGCTGGAGAATATCGCCGAGTTGCTCCGCGAGGGCGGCTCCAGTCTCGACCGTGTGCCTTATTTCGTCATCTACCTGCGGGATATTTCCGACTATCCCGTTATCGATTCCTATATGCAGGCACGGTTTCCAACCGTGCCCCGAATCATCCTCGAGGCACGAGTCTGCCGCCCGACCTGGCTGGTCGAGATGGAGTGTGAGCTATAGGCGGTAAAGCCTTATTTCTTGAAAGCCTTCTTGAGAAGGTTCCAGACCCACAAGAGAACGACGGCGCCGATGAGTGCGCTGACGATCTGGCCGTACCACTGTGACCAGAAGGATCCGCCTGCGCCGATGAGGCCGAGCAGCCAGCCGCCGAC
>CAMJHW010000179.1 GCA_946405645.1 uncultured Bacteroidales bacterium | reverse complement strand
CGAAGCCGGTCTTGGAGGTGAACACCAGACGGGCGGTCTGCTGCTTGCGGATACCAATGCCGAGGAAGTGGACCTCGAGCTTCGGCTTGCCGGTGGAGATCATAGGGCAGATCTCCAACATATGGCTCTGGAGGCAGGAACTGCGGTCACCCGCAAAGTTGAGGGTGTAGTCCTCGAGGAAGGAGCAGCCCTTCGGCAGACCCTGGGACATCACCCAAAGGGTACGGACAAGGCAGGCGGTCTTCCAGTCGCCTTCGGCGCCGAAGCCGTAGCCCTCTTCCATGAGGCGCTGCGAGGCGAGGCCGGGGATCTGGTCGAAGCCGCAGAAGTCGGGAGCGTCGATGTCGGCGTCGCCGAGGTCGTCGAAGTTGGTGGTGAAGGCCATGGCGCCCTCGTCCTTCAGGACGCGGCGCAGCGCAATCTCCGCCTTGGCGGAGTTGCGTACCTTCTCCCAGTAAACCTTCTCGCCGGACTCGTCGATCTTGATGGTATAGAGCTTCTTGTACTCCTCTACGAGGGCGTCGGTCTCGGCGTCGGTCACTTTCTTGAAATACTCCATGAGGGATGATACCGGATAGTAATCCACGTGGTATCCGAGACGCTGCTCGAACTCGACGCGGTCACCGTCGGTGACTGCCACGTTGTTCATGTTCATACCGAACATGAGGCAGCGGACGTTCTTGGCATCGGCGACACCGGCGGCCACGCGGGCCCACACGGCGATCTTCTTCTGAGCCTCGGCATCCTTCCAGTAGCCTACGACGACCTTTCTGGGTACGCGCATGCGGGTGCAGATGTGACCGAATTCGATGTCTCCGTGGGCGCTCTGGTTGAGGTTCATGAAGTCCATGTCGATCTTGTCCCAGGGAATCTCCGCGTTGTACTGGGTGTGGAAATGGAGAAGCGGCTTCTCGAGGGCCTGAAGACCCTTGATCCACATCTTGGCAGGGGAGAAGGTGTGCATCCAGGTGATGATACCCGCGCACTTGGGGTCGTTGTTGGCGGCCTTCATGACTGCCTCGACTTCCTTGCTGCTGTTGGCAGTTCCTTTATAAACGATCTTTACAGGGATATTTCCGGAGGCGTTGAGGCCTTCGACCATTTCTTTGGAGTGTCCGTCGACTGCGACCACGGCGTCTCCGCCATAGAGGAGCTGTGCACCGGTCACCCACCATAATTCGATATTTTCAAATGCCATAAGTGTTATTGATTTAGTGTTGATTATTTCTTTTTCTGGCCGTAGTAGGCGTTGGGGCCGTGCTTGCGGCTGTAGTGCTTCTCGATGAGGAGTTTGTTCATCGAGGGCTTGTGGTTCACGACGTCGAGCGTCGTGAGTTTGAGCGTCATTGAGACGAAAGCCATCTTGGCGACCTGCTCGAGAACGACGGCGTTGTGCACGGCATTGTCGGCGTCCGTACCCCAGGTGAAGGGACCGTGATTCTTGACGAGCACTGCGGGTGTGTCATTGGGATTCATCCCATTGAAACGCTCGACGATGACGTTGCCGGTTTCCTTCTCATATTCTCCGAAGACCTCGGGCTTGCGCATATCGCGGGTGCACGGGATATCGTCGTGGAAGTAGTCGGCGTGGGTAGTGCCGATATTGGGTATGTCAAGTCCCGCCTGGGCCCATGCGGTGGCGTACGTCGAATGAGTGTGTACGACTCCGCCGATCTCGGGGAACGCCTTGTACAGGACAAGGTGCGTAGGGGTATCCGAAGAAGGGCGGAGGTCGCCCTCGACGACTTTGCCGTCAAGGTCGACCACCACCATGTCTTCTGCGCGCATAGTCTCGTAGCTGACGCCGCTGGGCTTGATCACCACGAGGCCGGAGGCCCGGTCGATGGCCGAGACATTGCCCCAGGTGAAGATCACCAGCCCGTGCTTCACCAGGTCGAGATTGGCGCGAAATACTTTTTCTTTAAGTTCTTCAAGCATGGCAGACTACCAGAAGTAAATGTAGAACGCCACGGTGAAGGCGAGGATGATGCAAGTGTGGATGATGTCCCAGGTGCCCCAGGAGGCACGGGTCTCAGCCTTCTGCTCAGGCGTGGCAGTGCCGAAGCACAGGCCGCGGATCTGCTCCTCGGAAGGTTTCGGAGTGCACTTTGTGATAATGAACAGGAGCAGGCAGCAGAAGAGGAACATCCAGACGCAGAATGCGTACACGTTCAGCTCGTTGAAGATGAAGGTGAAGACATTGTGTGACTGCGGGTTGACGATCATCGTGACGAGACGGGTGCCGCCCAGTACGAGGCCTGCGATGAGAGTCCACATACCAGCCTTGGGGGAAGTCTTCTTCCAGCAGATACCGAGGAGGAACACTGCAGCAATGGCCGGAGCGAGGAGGCTCTGGACGCTCTGGATGTAGTTGTACAGGCTCTTGCCCATCCTCTGGATGACGAAGATCCACAGGACGCCGAGCACGACGACCACGACGGTGGCGATACGGCCGATGCGGACAAGTTTCTTCTCTTCGGTTTCAGGGTGCTTGCGCTTGTAGATGTCGATGGTGTAGAGCATAGCCGAAGAGTTGTAGAGCGAAGCCAGGGAGCTCATAAGGGCTGCGAGGATACCGCAGATCACGACTCCCTTGAGGCCGACAGGCAGGAGGGTGTTGACGAGCATCGGGAATGCGATGTCAGGGTTGGAAACCGTACCGTCAGCCTGGAGGCCGAGCGCGACTGCGAGCTGCTGTCCGATGGCGGAATCAGGGGTCCTTGTCAGAGCATAGGCGATCATTCCGGGGATGAGGAACAGGAACACGGGGAGGAGCTTGAGGTATGCGCCGAAGATGGTACCGCGGCGGGACTCCTTCTGGTTCTTTCCGGAGAGGACGCGCTGGACGATGAACTGGTCGGTACACCAGTACCAGAAACCGATGATGGCGGATCCGAAGAGGGCGCCGTACCAAGGGAATTCAGAATCCTTTCCGCTGCGCATCAGGTCGGTCATCGTATCACCATACTGGTTGACCGGCTGCGAGTCGCAGATGGACATCATGGCATTCCAACCGCCGAGCTCCTTGAGACCGAGCCACAGAATGACCAGCGAACCGAGCAGCAGGATAGGGGTCTGGAGGACCGAAGTCTTGAGGACGGACTCCATACCGCCGATGACGGTGTAGATGGCGGTGATGATCACCAGTGCGAGGGCGGCAACCCAGAAGTTGATGCCCAGGAGGGTATTCAAGGCGAGGCCGCCGGCGAGGACGGTCACGGATACCTTGGTGAGGACGTAGCTGGCGAGGGACAGCCAGGTGAGGATGCCGCGGCTTTCCTTGTTGT
>CAMJHW010000178.1 GCA_946405645.1 uncultured Bacteroidales bacterium | reverse complement strand
TTCATCATCCAGGAGATGGGCCGCGAGATCAACACCACCGGAAGCAAAGCGAACCACGCCTCCATCCAGAAGTGCGTGGTCCGTATGAAAGACGAGCTCGAGAAGATCCGCGAGCAGAGCCTGAATATTCTCTAACTAGTAAACGTCGATACGCCCGATGTTGAGTCCCCAGCATCCGTCCTGGATGACCGGGACCTGCTTGCTGTCGAGATCTGTCCTGTAAACCAGATCATCGACGAAAGTGTGCGAATGGCCTCCGACGATGATGTCCACTCCTCGGATATCCTTGACGATGTCGAGATCTTCGTCATAGCCCATGTGGGAAAGGACGATGACCATGTCGCATTTCTTTTCGTTGCGGAGATAATCGGCCCATTTGTTAACTATTTCAGCGTCTTCTCCGGCCTTCGGGACACGGCTCGCCGTCTCGTAAGCCACTACCTTGGAGATATTGGTAAGCATTCCGATGATGCCGATCTTCATTCCTCCTCTACGGATAATGGTATAAGGCTGCACTCCCCTCTTGCCCATATCGAACTGGCTGAAGTCGTAGTTGGCGCAGACCACCGGGGCCTTGATGCCACCTATCCTGCGGCCGAGGTTCTCGATGCCGTTGTCGAACTCGTGGTTGCCAAGGGTCAGACAATCATATTTGAGGGAGTTGATGAGCGACACCTCGAGGTCTCCGTCGAAGATAGTATAGTATGGCGATCCCTGGTTCCAGTCTCCGGCGTGCAGAAGCAGGACCTTGTTCTTGCCGACGGCCTTGCGGAGGCTGTCGATATAGGCAGCGCGCTCGATAATGCCGCCGCGGCCCACATCTTCGCCCGTACGCTCGGGGTCGAGATGACTGTGAGTATCGTTGACGTGGACGATGACGAGGCGCTGCGCCGAGGCGCCGGCCACAACTGCCAGAAGGCAGGCTATAGTAAGCAGAAATCTCTTCATGGCTAGTCCCTCCTCCTTCTTTCACTAAGGTCAGTGATACGGCCGTCCCTTTCCTTTTCTATGGGCTTGCCGGCCGCCTTCAACTCGCGGACATAGTCCAGGATGGCGTCGAAGATCAACTGTTCGGAGACGACGAGTCCGTCGATCTGGCGGCCGGAGAAAATGTTGTCTCCTCCAGTGACCAGGAAGTCGATGGACGCCACGGTATATTCGCGCGAGTCCACCAACGGCTCGCCGCCCACGAGGGCCTCGAGCAGCTCACCGTCCTTGACGGTGACCTTGACTCCGCCCAGCACCGGCTCGCGCCGGGCGTTGGCGGCCAGCAGGCCGCGCACTTCGGAGCCTTTCATCGTGAAGCAGCTGAGATAGTTCTTGAACGGAAACATGGACATCAGGTCGTCCATCAGGACATCGCCCTGAGGCATATCGATGCGGATGCCTCCGTGGTTGAGCACGCCGATGTCGATCTTCTTTCCGAACTCCTTCTCAGCAGCGGCCATCAGGCAGTCCACCGCCCAGTCTCCAAGGACATTCTCTGTGCCGCCGCGCTCAAGCCCGGTCGGGCAGAAACCGAGGACTTCCTTGACCGTGGCCATCTCCGGCTGGGCGGCCAGCATCAGGCGGGCGGCCTTGGCCGTGGCCGAGCGCCCCTTGAAGCGGCGCCCGTTGGGCGCGATATAAGCGCGGCCCTCCATCCGCCCCATCGACTCTTCGACATTGTCGGCCGAAGGGCATTTCACGCCGGTACGCGAAGCGTCCACGGGAATGGACTTCCATTTAAAGCCGAAGGCGCCCGCCGGCAGCACGGCCAGCGAAGACGCCATCAGCAGTATAAAGAATCTCTTCATATATGGATTATTTCTGTTTGAGCCACTTCCAGAGGTCCTTCCAGGAAGACTTCTTGCCGAACATCAGGATTCCGACCTTGTAAATCTTGGCGGAAGCCCAGGCGCACACGACGAAAGTGAGGATCAGGAGCACGAGCGAAAGCGCAATCTCCCAGCCGGGGACCCCGAAGGGCAGACGAGCTATCATCACGATCGGCGAGGTGAACGGGAACAACGAAGCCCAGAACGCTATGGAGCTGTCGGGAGCCTTGAAAGCATACAGTGCGATGATATATGCAAGCATAAGCGGGACAGTCAGCGGTATCTGCAGCTGCTGCGTATCCTCGGCGTTCTCCACCGCAGAGCCGATGGCCGCGAACAGCGAGGCATACAGCAGGTATCCGAACAGGAAGAACAGCAGGAACAGGATGATGATCTTGGCGATAGGGATGCCGTGGATCATATCCAGGGTGCTGGCGATCTCGTTGTCGGCGCCGGCCAGCTGGGTCAGGTCCATCGTGTCGAGCTGGTCAGGACTGACACCCAGGGACTGCGCCAGCTCGGCAGGATCCGTCTGGCTGACGATTTTGTCCTTCATAATGCCGCCGGCGGCTCCGATGATGACCCCGGAGAGAAGGATCCACAACAGGAACTGCGTGATGGCGACCAGTGCTATACCGATGATCTTGCCAAACATGAGTTCGGTGGACTTGACGGATGACACGAGCACTTCGACCACGCGGCTCTGCTTTTCCTCGATCACGGCGGACATGACCATGCTGCCGAAAATCGTCACGAACATGAAGATTATGATGCCCAGAACCATGGAAATGATGGAATAGACATCCGCATCAGAGACTTTCTCCTCACCGGACTCCGAGACGGTGTACGAACGGAGCCTGACATCGGACTTGACGTCCTTCATGATCTGGTCCAGGCCCTCTATGCCATATGAGGCGATTCGATAGTCCTCTACGGCCTTGTCAAGACGGTTGGATATGTTCTGAGTCATATCCATTCCCAAAGGCTTGGGGGAATAGAGGTCGGGGTGGATGGTCTTGCCCTCGACATCGAGCCCGGGGATGTTGAGCAGGCCGTCGAAGCCAAGGTCGGGCATATGGAGCTTGACCGAATCGGGGTTCTGGCCGTTGCAGTCGACGTATTTGATGGTCTCGGTATCCTCGAGATAAGGCATGACTATTCCGGAGCCGTCGACGACAGCGATGGTCTTGGACTTCTCCTTGGTGGTGAGCATGACCGCCATGACGCCGATGGTCAGGCCGGCCACGAGAATGGGAACGAGCAGTGTGGTGATGAGGAAACTCTTCTTCTTCACCTTGTTGAGGTACTCGCGCCTGATGATGATTCCTATGTTGTGCAGATTCATTTCGCGTCCTCCCCGGTTACAAGTTTGATGAAAATGTCATTCATACGCGGCATAAGCTCACGGTATGCGTTGATGGTCACGCCCTTGGCGATGTAGCTCTCGAGCGTGGAGTTGCCGTCGACCTCGCGCGG
>CAMJHW010000177.1 GCA_946405645.1 uncultured Bacteroidales bacterium | reverse complement strand
GGTCTTACTTAACTCTCTCGGCGAGGATATCCTGGACTCCGTCAACCAGCACCAGAGAATTGGCATTCATGATGGCGTAGGTGTTGATTTCGTCGACAGTGATAACATTGGCCCAGTCAAGATTGCGGGAGGAGAGGAGGATGTTGTCATTGTTCTCGGGGAGAACTACGAGGACCTTCCTGTCGCCGGCCTTGACATTGTTGAGAATCTGGATGAACTCCTTGGTCTTGGGGGCCTCCATGGTGAAAGGCTCTACCAGGGTGATAGCGTTCTCCTGCGCCTTGTAAGAGAGGGCGGAAACGCGGGCGAGGCTCTTGACCTTCTTGTTGAGCTTGGTCCTGTAGAAACGAGGGACCGGACCGAACACGCGGCCGCCGCCGACGAAGATGTTGGCCTTGAGGGAGCCGTGACGTGCACCGCCGCCGCCCTTCTGGCGACCGAGCTTCTTGGTGCTGTAGGCAACCTCGCTGCGATCCTTGGTCTTGGCATTGCCGTGACGCTGGTTGGCGAGATACTGGACGACGTCGAGATAGATGACGTGGTCGTTCGGGGTCACTCCGAATACGTTCTCAGGGAGAACCACCTTCTTTCCGGATGCAGATCCGTCAATTTTCAAAACTTCCAATTCCATACTCTTAAGCCTCCACAATTACATAAGAACCCTTAGCTCCGGGAACGGAGCCCTTGACTACGAGAAGGTTGTGCTCAGGGATCACTTTGACCACCTTGAGGTTGAAAACCTTCACCCTTTCATTTCCCATGTGTCCTGCCATACGCATTCCGGGGAATACGCGGGAAGGCCATGAGGATGCACCCATGGAACCGGGGTGACGGAGGCGGTTGTGCTGACCGTGGGTCTTGCCGCCTACTCCCTGGAAGTGGTAGCGATGTACGACTCCCTGGAAACCCTTACCCTTGGAAGTACCGACGACGTCTACGAAAGGAACCTCGTTGTCGAGGATGTCCTGTACGGTAATCACGTCGCCGAGCTGGAGCTCTCTCGGGAAGTCCGCCGGGAACTCGACGAGTTTCTTCTTGGGAGTAGTTCCTGCCTTTTCAAAATGGCCCTTCAGGGCCGCACTGGTCTGCTTTTCCTTCTTTTCGTCATAGGCAAGCTGTACAGCGGCGTAACCGTCCTTTTCAACTGTACGGATTTGCGTGACAACGCAGGGACCAGCCTCGATGACGGTGCATGGCATGTTCTTACCATCAGCACCGAAAACGGAAGTCATTCCGATTTTCTTTCCAATTAATCCAGGCATTGGTGTGATTAATTAACTGTTTATTAATACTTTAACTAAATCCGCGCAAAATTGCGGGCTGCAAATATACGAATCTTTTTCCAAATATCAAGCATTTGATATACATTTATTTAAAAAGCCCCGCAGTGGCGGGGAAACGAAAAAGCCCGGCCAAAAAGCCGGGCTTTCCGATAGGGAGCGCAAGCGCGCTACCTGAACTTCTCGTACTCGGGCATGGCGACATTGGCAAGGACTTCCTTGGCCTTCTGCTCGTCGCGGGGACAGACCATCAGGACATCGCCGGTGTCGACGACGATGAAATTGTCCAGACCCCGGACCGCCACGAGCTTGTCACGGTCAGTCGTGTACACGAGAGTATTCTTGTTGTCGCCGCAGAGGGAAGGGCCCGCAAGGGTGACGTTGCCGTTGTCCTCAAGGCCAAGGCTGGATACGAAGCCGAAGAGTGACTCCCAACTGCCGATGTCGTGCCAGCGGAACTTGGAAGGATACACCCAAGCCTTGTCGGTCTTCTCCATCACGGCGTAGTCGATGGATATCTTGCTGATGCTGGAATAGGCGCTCTCCAGGAAAGCGGATTCTCCGGGAGTGCCGAGCTCCGACTCCCACCCACGGAAGAAGATCTCCACCTCCGGCATATGCTTCGCGAGCTCGTCGCGGATGGTCTGCGCCCTCCAGACGAAAATACCGGAGTTCCAGAAGAACTCGCCGCTCTGGAAGAACACCTCGGCGAGGTCCTTGTCGGGCTTCTCGGTGAAAGTCTTGACCTTGACGGGCTTTCCGTCCTCTTCAACACTGTGGCTTACGCCCTGGATATATCCGAAATTGGTGTCCGGCCTGTCCGGAACGATGCCTAAAGTAATAAGGGCGTCGGAATCTGCAGCATAGTCCAAAGCCTTTCGGATGGTATCTTCGAAGATTTCTTCATCGAGGATGATGTGGTCGGCAGGTGTGGCCACCATGACCGCGTCAGGATCGCGCATCAGCAGCTTGAACGCGGCCAGCGCGATACACGGCGCGGTATTGCGGCTGAAAGGCTCAAGGATGATATTCTCATCCGGAACTTCGGGCAGGGTCTCGCGCACCATTTCGTCGTAACGCACCTGCGAAACGACCAGCACGTGGTCCGCCGGAACTATCTTGGAAAAACGCTCATATGCCAAACGCAGGAAGGACTTTCCGTCCGGAGTCAGCTCAAGGAACTGTTTGGGCTTGTCCTCTCGGCTGACCGGCCAGAACCGGGAACCGATACCTCCCGCCATTATCACACAATAGTTGTGGTTGTTCATATTAATTGGTTATCACGTGTTTATCGGAATGAAGGCTTGGGGGAACCATTGGGCCTCCACCTTTTCCCCTTCAAAAATCACACTAAATATATCGAAAAAAACTTCATTTTGAGCCGATATGACTTTCTTTTCCGCAGAATGCAGATATGACTGCGCTGCAGCAATGATCCTATGTTGTTTGCGGAAATCGACACTCTCTTCCGGGCAAGCCTGCACTGGAGCGACGCGGGCCTTGACTTCCACGAAATGGATGCCGGCGGCGTCGAGCGAGACGACATCCAGCTCCAAGTGTCCGCTCCGCCAGTTGCGACAAAGGATGGTATGCCCCTGATTGACCAGAAAGTCACATGCCATCTCCTCCGCCATACGTCCAAGTTTCATCCGTGAAGTTCCCATAGTGATGGTCACGGCTATTCGAATTCCACGACCGTCACGCCGCTGCCTCCGAACTGGATATGCTCGTCGCGGCAACTGACGCCGGGGATGGTCCTAAGATATTTCTGGATCTCCTCGCGCAACACTCCGGTACCCTTACCGTGGATTATGCGCACGGAACCCATACCGAGCATCATCGCGTCGTCGATATAATGGGTGACGATGTCCAGGGCATCGCTCAGGCGCTCTCCGCGGACATCCAGTTCCGAACGGAAATTGAGCTTGCGGGCGGTAATGCCGGGATCGACGCGCTGCTGCGGCGGCCGGGCAGCTTCCTTGGCCGCCGCCTTGAACTCGTTGGAAGAGATGCGCTCGACGCGGTCGAGA
>CAMJHW010000176.1 GCA_946405645.1 uncultured Bacteroidales bacterium | reverse complement strand
ACTCCCGACCTCTAGATTGCGAACCTAGCGCTCTGCCAACTGAGCTAATGCCCCGGATTCGGTTGCAAAGATACATTTATTTTTTAAATTTGCGTATCAAAACAAGCCATTTTCCAGCCATGCGCCTTTTAACCGTTCCTCTGACCTTTATCGTTCTTTTAGCTGCTGCTTCCTGCTCGTCTCCCGAACCCAACGGAAACTCCTGGGGAGATACCGGGGACGGCAACTATCTCAATCCGATTCTTGCCGCGGATTACTCCGACCCCGACGCTATAAGGGTGGGGGACACGTACTATATGGTCGCATCCGATTTCCATTTCCTCGGGATGCAGGTACTGGAGTCGAAGGACCTCGTCAACTGGAGGCTTATCTCCCAGATCTATGACCGTTTCGAATTGCCCGGCTGGGACGAGATGAGGCATTATGCCGGGGGATCCTGGGCTCCGTCCATCAGGTATCACGACGGTAAGTTCTGGGTGTATTTCTGTACGCCGGATGAGGGACTCTTCATGAGTACGGCAGAGGATCCCGCCGGTCCCTGGACTCCGCTTCACTGCGTCAAGGCCGTTCCGAAATGGGAGGATCCCTGCCCCTTCTGGGACGAGGACGGCACGGCATACCTCGGTCATAGCGTCCATGGCGCCGGCCCCATTATCCTCCACAAGATGTCGGCCGACGGCAAGCTGCTGCTTGACGACGGCGTGACCATCTATGAAGGTCCCGTCGCGGAGGGTACTAAATTCCACAAGATAGGGGAGTACTATTATCTCAGCATACCTGAAGGCGGAGTGCAGACCGGCTGGCAGACGGCCTTGCGCGCGAAGGACATCTATGGCCCGTACGAAAAGAAGGTCGTCTTGGAGACTGGCTCGACTGACATAAACGGTCCCCATCAGGGGGCGATTGTGGATACTCCGGACGGAGAATGGTGGTTCCTCCACTTCCAGTATCTGGATCCTCTTGGGCGCGTGGTGCACCTGCAGCCGATGCATTGGGAGGATGGCTGGCCCGTAATGGGCGAGGACTACGACGGCAACGGAGTGGGCGAGCCTGTCAAAGGCTGGAAGAAGCCTAAGGCCAAGAAAGCCAAGGAGGTCTTCGTCCCGGCTTCTTCCGACGACTTCTCCTCCGACAAACTTGCACTCCAGTGGCAGTTCAACCATAATCCCGTTGACGGCGCATGGGCGCTAGAAGACGGACGCCTGCGCCTCGACGCTCAGCCTGCGCCTTTCTTTATGTTCGCCCGTAACACCCTCACCCAGAAGGTGATGGGCTTCAAGGGCAGTTATACCGTCAAGATGGATTGTTCAGGCCTGACAGACGGACAGTCCGCCGGCTTGGCCTGCATCGGCCAGACCAGCCACACCCTTGGAGTCCGTCAGATTGACGGACAGAAGGTTCTTTACCTGGAGACTTTTGGAGATCCTTCCGACACTGAATCCTTTGCCGGGAATGATGTGTGGTTCAGGTTCACTTTCGACATCAAAGCCAACTCCTTCCAGTTCGCTTACAGTACCGACGGCAGCGTCTTCAAGGATTTCGGCGAGCCTTTCAAAATGCGTTTCGGCTCGTGGAAAGGCGTGCGCGCCGGTCTCTATACCTATAGCAATGCCGAGCCCACGGAGGCGGGCTCGGCATGGTTCGACGACTTCGTCTATTCCAGGGAGGATTAGTCCATAGGATACTTCATGCCCCATTCTGCACGCAGCGAGTCCATCTGCTCCATGACGGAGATGGTCTCGGCGTGAGGCATGAACGGAGACTCGAGAAGGCCCTTTTCGAGAGCGTCCTTACACGCAAGGACCTGATACTCGTATCCGGTGACCTGCCCCTTCGGGGGATAGTACTCTTCGATGAGTTTGTAGTCCGCGTCGTAGATCTTTGCAGCCTGCGGACAATTGGTATTTTCGACCACGATGTAAGCGTCGTCGCAGACGATCAGTCCCTCTCGGTTGCATCGTCCATAGGCGCTGGAAATGAGATTGGCCAGTTTCCCATCCTTATACCGTATCGTGATGGTCTCGTACATGTCCACCCCGGTATCGGACATAACGACGCTGGAGTCGGTCTTGGCAAAGTCGCTGCCGAAATACATCCTCATGAAATTCAAGCAGTAAACTCCGAGGTCCAGCAGCGCGCCGCCGCAGAGGTCGGGACGCAGGATGCGCTCTTTCTGCTCCATCGCATAGCACAGACTTGCATAGAGCATCCTCGGCTTGCCGAGCCTGCCGCTGTCGATGATCTCCTTGACCTTGAGGGAAAGGGGCATATAGCGGGTCCAGATGGCTTCCGTGATAAATACTCCGCGGCTCTCGGCCAGCGCGATCAGCTCCTTGGCTTCGCGGGCGTTGGCCGTGAAGGCCTTCTCGCAGAGGACGGGCTTGCCGGCCTCTATCGCAAGCTTGGCGTGAGCGAAATGATGTGAGTGGGGAGTGGCGATGTAGACGAGGTTGACCTCCGGGTCGGCGAGCATCTCTTCGTAGCTGCCATAAGCCTTGGGGAAGCCCCAATGGTCTGCGAAAGCCTGCGCCTTGGCAAGGTCGCGGGAAGAAATTGCGTAGGGGATAAGTTCAGGGTTCTTGAGCCCGGTGAGGGTCTCTGCCATCTTGTCGGCTATCCAGCCGGCACCGATGATTCCAAGTTTGATGGTCATAAGTTTATTGTGTTCAGGATGATTTCTTTCTCAACTCTTACAAATGTAGCAAAATATATCGGGAAATATAGCTAAATTTGCGCACTAGAATCAGATCATTCTTATGACAGCGCTTCTGTTGTTTTTATTCGGCGCAATGGCCATCTCCTTCCTCTGCTCTATACTGGAGGCCAGCTTGATGTCCACGCCGATCTCATACGTCACCATGCGGGAGGAGGACGGTTACAAACCGGCCTCCCGCTTCAAGCAATACAAGCAGGACACTTCCCGTCCCATTGCCGCCATCCTGTCCCTGAACACGATTGCTAATACGATTGGCGCTGCCGGTGTCGGACAGCAGGCCAACATCCTTTTCGGATCGCACTGGTTCGCCCTGGTCAGCATCATCGTCACCATCCTCATTCTAGTTTTCTCGGAGATCATCCCCAAGACCATAGGTGCCACCCGCTGGAAGTCCCTTATGGGTTTCACCACTGCGTGCATCAGCTTCCTCATCTTCATAATGTATCCCATCGTGGTCTGTATCGAATGGCTCCAGAAGCATATCACCCCTAAGGACAGTACCGACACTTCCGTGTCGCGCGACGAGGTGAGCGCCATGGCCAATGTCGCTGAAGAGGAGGGAGACCTGGAGGAGGACGAGAACGCCATCATCCAGAATCTCATCAATATGGATGATGTGACTGCCGCCGACGT
>CAMJHW010000175.1 GCA_946405645.1 uncultured Bacteroidales bacterium | reverse complement strand
AGTTCTTCGACGGCATGACCTGGCTGATGCAGCTGCTCATGTTCTTGATGCTGGGCCTTCTGGCCAGGCCGTCGCAGTTCTCCTCCATAGCATGGCCGGCGCTGATGATCGGTCTGTTCATGATGTTCGTCGCAAGGCCGCTGAGCGTATTCCTGTGCCTGGCCCCTTTCAGGGGTCTGTCATTCAAGGCCAAGGCCTTCGCCTCCTGGGTGGGGCTCAAGGGTGCCGGTCCCATCCTCTTTGCGCTTTGCCCGGTCGTTGCCGGTCTCGACGGATCTACGGAGATATTCAACATCGTGTTCTTCATCTCGCTGCTGTCCCTGATACTCCAGGGAATGACGCTTTCGCCTTCCTCCAGATGGCTCGGGCTCAGCTATGAAGCAGATCCGGAAGTGGAAACCTTCGGGATGGAGATACCCGAAGAGATGGGTATGCTCCGTGACCATACCGTGACAGGAGATGACCTGCAGAACGGCGAGACGCTCCGCGACCTGCATCTGCCGCACGGCATCAGGGTGATGATGGTCAAACGTGACGGGAAGTTCCTCGTCCCTCACGGCAGCATGCCGCTGCAGGAGGGGGATCACCTCGTAATTATCATGGGCGATACCGACGATTAGACTATTTGGCCGTTGGCCGTTGGTTTTTGGCATTCGGTTGCCCGTGATTTACAACCTGTTTATAATCAACAACTTAAGCAAATCTTGACTGTCGGTTTTGATGAGGGAACATTCTGTTAATACACTGGCTTCCAGGCTTTTACAAATCACGGTGCTGTTTTTGGTCGCCGGTTGCAAGGGCGGGCCGGCGCCTGACTTCTCCGGCAAATGGGCGGAGAAGAGCGCCGAGCGCATCGTGGCCGTGTTCACGCCTGCCGCTTCCGGCGGCTACGGCGTGCAGATCGGCTGGCGCGAGGACGGCCTCGCCCAGTACGAAGTCTGGGAGATGAGCGCCGTCGCCGGCAAGCGCAAGGCGCTTGAATACAGCGACGGCCGCCTCTCTCGCTACAGCTTCGAGCGCGAAGGCGACACCGAGTATGTCGAAGAGACGGTCTATGCCGACGGAACGGGAACATTCCGTATCGACCGCAACGGAGAGCTGGTCTGGACCGACGGCAAGGACGGCACCGAGACAGTCTTCATCCGCACCGATCTCAACGCTCCCCGTCTGTTCCGTCCAAGCTCTGCGGATTGATTCTTATTTGGCAAGTTTTGTGCATTGAAGGAAGAGTTTTATATTTGCGACCACATAGAAACGAACTTCAATGAAAAGTATTATCTCCATTCTCTTGGGGGCATTGCTTGCCCTCTCCCTCTACGCACAGGACAATCCATTGGAAGTCAAACAATTCGAGCTTTCGAACGGGATGCAGGTGTGGCTAAACCGAGACGCCTCGCAGCCTATCGTATATGGAGCGGTAGTCGTCCGAGCGGGCGGAAAGGACTGCCCGGACACCGGACTCGCCCATTATCTTGAGCATCTGCTTTTCAAGGGCACCGAGGAAATCGGCACCGTGGATTACGAGGCCGAGAAGGTTTGGCTCGACTCCATTGCCGTCTGCTATGACAAGCTCTCGACGCTTACCGAGGATGCCGACCGCAAGGCCATGCAGAAAGAGATCAATCGTCTGAGCAAGAAGGCCGCCGACTATGCCATCCCCAATGAGTTCACCCGTCTGATAGCCCGCTTCGGAGGCACCGGCCTCAACGCCGGAACATCTTACGATTACACCTATTACTACAATACCTTCTCTCCGCAGTATATCGAGCAGTGGGCCGAACTGAACAGCCACCGTATGATCAATCCGGTGTTCCGTCTGTTCCAGGGCGAGCTGGAAACGGTGTACGAGGAGAAGAACCGCAGTGCCGACAACACCATGCAGGCACCTTTGTTCGCTATGATCAAGGAGTTCAGCGGAAGCAATCCTTACTCCTATGAAGTCATCGGCAGCACCGAGAACCTGAAGAATCCCCGTCTGGGAGAAATGATGGAGTTCTTCAACAAATATTATGTCGGTTGCAACATGGGCCTGATCCTTTCCGGAGACATCGACTTCGACGGGCTGCAGCCGCTGCTGGAGCGCACCTTCGGGCGCATCCGCCGCGGCGAGACGCCCGAGAAGGCTCCGGTGGAAGTCGAACCTTTCACCGGCATCCGCGACGTGAAGATCAAGGCTGAGATTCCTCTCATAAAGATTGCAGTATATGCCTTCAACGGCCCTACCGACAGCGAAGCCGACGCACCTGCGCTCGACCTGGCTACAGGCCTTCTGAGCAACAACTTCTCCTCGGGACTGATGGATTCGCTGATCACTTCCCACAAGATGCTGCTGAGCGGAGCCGCGCGCGTACCGCTCTTCAACGAGATGGGCATCGCGGGATTCGCCGTCGTACCCAACCTGCCTTTCGGCTCCCTGCCGAAAGCTGAAAAGCTCTGTTGGGAGCAGATCCGCAAGGTCCAGCAAGGAGAATTCTCCGACAGCGAAGTCGAGGCTCTGAAACTGGAAGCCGCCAGGAACGCCCAGATAGCCCTCGAGTCCATTGCCGGGCGTTCGGAACAGATGGTTTCCGTGATGACGCAGGGGCGGAGCTGGGACGAGTATCTCGCACAAGTCGATGCCATCCGCTCGATTACCCGTGACGATATCATCCGCGTAGCGAACAAGTATTTCACCGACAAATACATCCGCTTCGAGAAAGTGATGGGGACTTACCCCAAGGACAATGTCGCAAAGCCCGACATCGACCCGGTGGTGCCGCAGCACTCCGGCGAGAGTTCCGAGTACGCAAAGCGTCTCGAAGCCATGCCGGTGCGCGACGTGGCGCCACGCCTCGTCGATATGCAACGCGACGTCGAGAAGATCGACGTGACGCCGACCGTCAAGCTCTACTTCAAGGAGAACCCGGTCAACGACCTGTTCAGACTCACCATTCGCGTGACCAGGGGATCCCAGGAAGACCCGGTAGTCCCCCACGTGGCATCATTCATGAACTCCCTGGGTACCGATTCGCTGACAGTCCAGCAGCTGAGCAAAGCATGGCAGGCCCTGGGCACCACATTCTATATCGAGTCCGGCAACCACAACTTCGACATCACCATCAGCGGATACGAAGACAGGCTGGACGAGTCGCTGAAACTCCTCCGTCATTTCATCGACCGCGCCGTTCCGGACAAGGACAGCTTCAAGGAACTGCTTACCGGCATCGACCTGGAGAAGCGGACCTTCTTCTCCGGAGGCACTTCCAATATCATGTCCGCCATGCAGTATAAAGTGATGTTCGGTGACTATTCCACCTACCTGAACCAGCTTGACAAGAAGGAGCTCAAAGCTGTCGGCATGAAGGGCCTGATGA
>CAMJHW010000174.1 GCA_946405645.1 uncultured Bacteroidales bacterium | reverse complement strand
TCGTCGAAGGGCGCGAAACGCTGGCGGAAGGACGGCTGCTGCTTGAGCGGCTGACGCTCGATGACGAGCGGGAGCTCCCTCCCGAAGGTCGGGAGACGCTCGAAGACGAGCGGCTCGCGCCGCCACCGTATGAAGAACGTCCGGCACTCGACGAGGAGGACCGGGAAACAGAAGACGAGCTATGTCCCGCAGAAGAGGACCCGCGGCTCGCGGCTGACGCCGAATGGCCGCCGCCTCCCCTTGACTGAGCATATGCATACTCGGGAGTCAAGGCCAAAGCTGCAACTACAGCCGCAGCCAAGGCAATTCTGAAGATTCTTTTCATATGGACAGTTATTGTTTAGTTAACTATGCTTTCCCAATAGACGGATTTACAGACCGAATGTTAAAAAAAGGATGCATCCCCCGAAGGGAATGCATCCTCAAAAATCCGATAGGGATAATCTTCTAGAAGAAGCGGGCCCTGTTGTCCTTCACGTCCGCATCGTCCATCATGACGGACATGAGAAGCTGTGAATTGTACTGGCTCTTCTGCAGCTCGTAACGAGCGGCGTCATCCTCGTTGTAGAACGAACCGGTGTCACGGCCCTTAACCTGGTAAACATAGACTCCGATGGTGCCGGCCACGGGACCGCTGAGGACACCGACGGGAGCGTTGGCAAGCGCGCCGATGAACTTGGGATCCAGGGATGTGGAACCGAGGGAAGCGAAAGTCACGCCGGACTGGCTGCTGATGGTTGCATCAAGAGCGTCGGCAACGGCCTGCAGGTCGGTCATGCCCTTGATCTTCTCAGCAACTTCCTCAGCCTTCTTCTCACTGAGCTTGCGGGCGTAGAGCTCCTCACGGATGCTGGTAGCAGCCTCCTGGACGGTAGCATAGCCCTCCTCATGCACGTCATTGAGGGTCGCGATGATGAAGAAGTTCTGGTTCACGGTGATGATGTCGGAGACATTGCCCGGCTTGTGGTCGAAGGCCCAACGGGTGACTTCCTTGGCGTTGTCGATGGCGCCATAGGAAGAAGTGGCCTCCGTGATGCGGTTCATAGGATGCGAGTAAACTCCGAGGGAGTCGAGCGCAGCCTTGTAGGACTCGCTGCTGCCGCCCTTATTGCCGCTGTGGGCGATGGTGGCGAACTTGTTGGCCTTGGCATAGTATCCGTTATAGGTTTCGTTGCTGGGAACCGCGGTCTTCTCGAGGATGGCAACCTGCTTCTTGAGCACGGGAGCGGACTTCTTGGAGACAAGGACCACGTGGGTTCCGTAAACGGTGTTCAGAACGAACGGCTTGCCGACGGGAGCCTCGATGACGGACTCGAATCCGGGAATCATGTAGGACTGGGTCATCCAGCCGATGGATCCGAGCTCTCCGTCAACCGCAGAAGACTGGTCGGCGGAATAAAGGGCGACAAGGTTGGCGAAGTTGGCATCCCTCTGGGAAGCGACCTCCACGAGGCTGTCAGCCAGATGGGCGGCATCGTCACCGGTGAGAAGGATATGCTTCACAAATGCGGAATCCGGAATCATGGCGGTATCCATCACCTTGGCGGCGTAGAAAGAATTGCCGGAATTGTAAACCGGGGATGCTCCCTCCTGTCCGGAGAACACGAAGGCGTCGACATCTGCATTGACTGCGGAGACGAGCTCACCCTCCTTATACCAGTAGTTGGAGAGAGGACGGTCGGAATTCTTGAGAAGGAAATTCTTCATGTTGTCGGTCTCTGCGAACTCACTCTGAAGCTGATCCATCTTCTCGCCGACAGCGGCGATATCCTCAGCGGAAGGAATGACCTCGAAAACGACGTACTCGATATCGCGGCTGGCGTTCTGCTTGAAGAAATCCTTATGGGCATTGTAGAAGTCCTTGATCTCGTTGTCGGAAACTACGATGGTAGAATCGACGGAATAGACGAGAGGAACCATCACGAAATCCACGTCGGTGGTCTCGTTGTTCTCGGCGATAGCCCTGCGGAGCATCAGAGGATTCTGATAGGAGCTGGCGTTGAAGAGAGCGCCGTACTTCTGGAAGAACTGCTGGGTATAGATAGTGTTCTGAAGATAGTTCCAGTAGAGCTTGTAGTTGTCGTCAGTATTTACGAGCTTGACGAAATCGACCACCATGTCGGGGGAGAAGTTGCCGTTGGCATCCACGAACATGGAGTTCTGGGAAATGAGCGGCGAAGGATTGGCGCCGGTGGTCAGGTCGAGCATCTCTTCCTCACCGACGGTGATGCCGGCATCCTTGGCCTCCTTGACGATGAGGAACTTGTCGACCAGTGCCTGCCATGCGGCATCCCTGATCTGGGTGTGCTCCTCCTCGGAAGAGGCGGACGAGCCGGTCATAAGCTCGTGGAGGCGGGTATAGTGATCGATGTCCTCCTGGAAATCAGTATAGGAAACGGACTTGCCGTTGATCTTGCCGACATCGAACTTGGATGACATGGACTGAACGGCGGACTGGATCTGTCCGGGATCGATGATAAATGAGAGAAGGCCCAATGCAACGATGATTGAGATTGCAAGGCCGAATTTAGTGCGTAGGGTCTGAAGAACAGCCATTGTATTGTAACTTTTTTATAAAAATTCGATTTGGGGTGCGAAGATAGTGATTTTCTGTAAAAACAACACTATTTTTTAGGAAATGGTCCTATAAAATTAACAGAATCAATCATTACCACCGTCGTATCCTGCACCACGACACCGAAACTGTTGAAGGGGCGGAGTATGATGGCGTTCCTCGCTTTGTCGTCTGAACGCATTCCGTATCCCTGCATGAAACCGTCGGGAGAATACATCCGGATATAGTTGTCCGTGTACAATTCCCCTTCTCCGCGGTCCCAATAAAGAGTGTCGGTTTCCATCGTTTCCTGCTTGATGACATTCTGGATCACGACATTGCCGAAGGCCGCCCAGGTCTCGTCCCCTCCGTCCTTGAACGTCTCGTGAAGGGCGTTGTCGGAGAACACAGTGGTCTCGAGCAGCCCTTCGTCCGTATAACTATACACGGCAAGTCCCTTCGGGAATGTCTCCTTGGACGAGGTGTCGTTCTCGAATCTTTCCATCAGGTCGGCCTCGATGCGCATCACCACCACGCCGTTCTTGGTCTGCACGGCGAACATGTTGTCAATGGTCTGCAGCGGCACGGATGTAAGGTCGAGCTTGTCCGCCTCGGCAATCTTTCCCTTGCAGGAAAACAAGAGGAAAGCAACCGCGAGCGCGGTTGCCATCCTCATAAAAGTATGTTTCAGTTCCGGCAAGGAAACCTTACTTCTGGGTTCTGACCGTAGTGGTGGCCCTCATGCCTCCGCAGGAGACGGTATAGGACTGGCCGTTGGTCAGGTCATACATGAACGCCTCGGCGGTCTGCGGATAGT
>CAMJHW010000173.1 GCA_946405645.1 uncultured Bacteroidales bacterium | reverse complement strand
TTTCTCGGAGAAGTCCGAGGTGAACTTGCGGAAGAGCAGGTAGATGTCGTCCTTGCGGTCGCGCAGGGCCGGCATGCGTATCTGGACGGCGTTGAGGCGGTAATAGAGGTCCTCGCGGAACCTGCCCTGGCTCACCGCGTACATCAGGTTGACGTTGGTGGCGGCCACGACACGGACGTCGGTCTTCTCCACCTTGGAGGACCCGACCTTCATGTATTCGCCGTTCTGCAGCACCCGGAGCAGCATGACCTGCGTGCTCAGCGGGAGTTCGCCGACCTCGTCGAGGAAGAGGGTGCCGCCGTTGGCCTCCTCGAAATACCCCTTGCGGGTCTCCGTGGCTCCGGTGAAGGAACCCTTCTCGTGTCCGAACAGTTCGGAGTTGATAGTCCCTTCGGGGATGCCTCCGCAGTTGACTGCGAAGTACTTGCCGTTGCGGCGGAGGCTGTTCTGATGTATTATGCGGGGGATGTTTTCCTTGCCCACGCCGCTCTCGCCGGAGATGAGCACGGTGAGGTCGGTGGGGGCTACGGCCACGGCTGTCTCGAGGGCCCTGTTGAGCGCAGGGTCGTTGCCGATTATGTCGTACCGGTTCTTTAGCCGCTGTAAATCCTGACTGTCCATATTTATCCGTTAGGACCGACAAAGTTACGAAATCGCTTTAAATAAAGCATCCGGCCGCGTGGGAAAAAAGTATTTTTATAGTATCTTTGCAAGGTATTATGTTCCGCAGGAACCAATAAAAACAAACAATATCATTTTATTTTTATGAAAAAAACGCTTAGAATCCTTGCCGCCGTGGTCATCGCGATCACCGCTGCAGCCTGTTCCTCCGCCGAGAAGATGGCGGAGCTGGCCGAGAACGTCAAGGTCGTCTGCGTCCCCTCGGTCCTCGAGGTCGTGAACGGCAGCGTCGACGCCACCATCACCGTAACTTATCCTGAGAAGTACTTCCATCCCAAGGCCATCCTCGCGGTCACTCCCGTTCTCGTTTATGAAGGCGGCGAGCAGGCCATGCAGCCCTTCATGTACCAGGGCGAGAAGGTCAAGGACAATTACAAGGTAGTCCCTTCCGCCGGCGGCGTCGTCACCGAGCGTGTCCATTTCAATTATGTCCCGGGCATGGAGAAGTCCTATCTCGAGCTCCGCGGCATCGCCTCCTACAAGACCAAGGCCGTCAACCTCCCTTCCCGCAAGGTAGCCGACGGGTGCAACACCACCTACATGCTCGTGAAGGATTTCGGCAACATCGGTTACAAGGCTGACAACTATCAGGACATCATCCCTCAGACCGCCGAAGGCCAGATCCTCTACACCATCAACTCCGCCGACGTCCGCGCCGCCCAGCTCAAGGGCCAGTCCATCAAGGATTTCCAGGACGCCCTCGACGAGATCAACGCCAACTCCCGCAAGACCCTCAAGGGTACCGAGATCGTGGCTTACGCTTCCCCTGACGGCGGCGAGTCCCTCAACGACAAGCTTTCCGACAAGCGTGCCGGCACCGCCGAGAAAGCCTGGGACAAGGTCGTGAAGGGCCATGAGGCCACCGACCCGCTCGTGAAGAGCGTCGGTGAGGACTGGGAAGGCTTCAAGGAGCTCGTCTCCGAGTCCAACATCCAGGACAAGGACCTCATCCTGCGCGTCCTCTCCATGTACAGCGACCCTGCAGTCCGCGAGAGCGAGATCAAGAACATGTCGCAGGTTTACACCGAGCTTAAGACCGGCGTCCTCCCTGAGCTCCGCCGCGCCCGCTTCATCGCCAACGTCGAGTATCAGAACTATACCGCCGACGAGCTCAAGAAGCTTGTCGATGACAACATCGACGTCCTCGACGAGGAGGCTCTCCTCCGTGTCGCTTCCCTCGTGGATACCGACAAGAAGGTCGACATCTATAAGAAGGCCGTCGACAAGTACGGCAGCGACCGCGCCCAGTTCAACCTCGGTGTCGCTTACCTTGCTCTCGGCAAGGACGACCTCGCCGAGCAGGCATTCAATAAGGTAAAGACCGCCGACGCCGACCTGCAGAACGCCAAGGGTATCGTCGCCCTCCACAAGGGTGACCTCGATGCCGCCACCCGCGCCTTCACCGCTGCCGGTGACGCCAACGGCAAGGCCAATATGGGTATCGTCGACATCCTCAAGGGCAACTACGCCAAGGCCGCCGACGAGCTCGCCGACGCCCCCGGATGCTGCCACAATACCGTTCTTGCCTACATCCTTACCGGACAGTATGACAAGGCCGCCGCTGCAGCCAAGTGCCAGGATCCCAAGGTCCAGTACCTCAAGGCCATCATCGCCGCCCGTCAGGGCAAGTCCGCCGATGTCAGGTCCAACCTCCAGAACGCCTATGCCAACGACGCCCTCAAGGCCCGTGCAGCCAAGGATGTCGAGTTTGCAGGCTTCAACCTCTAGGATTCATACCTTATCAATAGAAAAGGCGACCCTCCGGGGCCGCCTTTTTTCATGGTATAGTGAATGGATCTTATCTGGTTTTCAGCTTCTTTGCCAATATCCCCGCCTTCTTCAGTTCCTTTATCGGGATCGAGATGCTGGGCGTGCCGATCGAGTGGGGGCCGATCTCATAAGGATTGTAGATGAAGGTGATGCTGTCCGATGTAAGGATATAATTGCCGGTGGGGGAGATGGTGTCCTCGAACAGGTCTTCCAAATCCTCTTCCGAAAGGCTTTCGGCTACGTGGCTGTTGAGGACAGCCGTCAGGATGTCGTCGAAATCCGGCAGGAAAAGGTCGTCAAGAGTCACGGTGCTTCCGTCGCGCACGTCGAAGACCAGCGCTCTGGTCGTGCTGTTGCTGTGGGCTCCTCCGGTGAAGTCGGTAAGGTTGACGATATACGAACGGTAAGGACCGTTCTGCCCGGCGAAATAGCCCTCGATGGAGTCGGACCACTGGTCGGCGGCTGAGTCGGCTATGCCGGCCTTCTGCCAGCCGCGCCACATCGCCGCGCTGAGTTCCTTGAACTCCGCGGCGAGGTCGTCGGCGTACCGCGCCGCCGCGTCCTCCACGCTCAGGGTGTCGTAACCCTCCCCGAAAGCAGCCTCGAAGATGGCCTGGCGGATGAGGACGGCGGACATCGACGTGTCTCCCTTCACTACCGGATACTCCAGGGATATGCCGAGCCTGTGCGTGAGCGGGCAGTCTGCCTCCGATGCGGTCTCCTGCTCCGAGGTGTACTGGAGTATGTCCATGCGGGGTCCGCGGACGCAGTTGGTTGCCAGAATGAGCAGCAGTCCTGCTGCCAGATGATATATATTAAAGCGCTTTTCCATGCTCTTTTCCTGTTATGCGGCAAAGATAATCAATATATGCGAATCATATTCCATTGTGCAATAACTTGTTGATAACTTTGTTAATTAGGAAAATTCTTACTACATTTGCAGTCCCCAAAA
>CAMJHW010000172.1 GCA_946405645.1 uncultured Bacteroidales bacterium | reverse complement strand
GCAAGGACCTCTTCTGCTCGTCCGGCCCCGGCGGCCAGGGCGTGAACACGACCTACTCCGCCGTGCGTCTGACCCACATCCCTTCGGGCATCGTGGTCCAGTGCCAGGAAGAGCGCTCGCAGCTCAAGAACCTCGACCGCGCCATGGAGGAGCTCCGTACCCGTCTGTACAACATGGAGCACCAAAAATACCTTGACGGCATCGCCGCCAAGCGCAAGACCATGGTCTCCACCGGTGACCGCTCCGCCAAGATCCGTACATACAACTACCCTCAGGGTCGCGTAACCGACCACCGCATCAACTGGAGCATGTACAACCTTCCCGTCTTCATGGACGGCGACATCCAGGAATGCATCGACGCCCTTCAGGTCGCCGAGAACGCCGAGCGTCTCAAGGAAGCCGGCGACTAGTCTTCAAAAGGGGGATTATTCTCCGCGATAAGTGGAATTGAAACGTGCGAGGACATTTTCCTCGTACGTTTTCGTTATGGGAAGGGGAGGGATGACGTCGTTGTCAAGCTCGAGGACGTAGTTGTCCCGGAGCTTGCGAAGGACGCGGACGTGCTCCATGTTCACCACATACTTGCGGTTGCAGCGGATGAGTTCGCTGTCGGCGAAGCTCTCCTCGATGGTCTTGAGCCTGCATCGGAGCATATATTGTTTCATCTCCCCCGAGTTGTCTGTGTACCACACCTTGACATAGTTGTCGTCGGACTCTATGTAATAAAGGTTGGACGAAGTCACGGAGAGGCGGAGGGCTCCGGCGCTGTCGAAAAGGGTGATCTTCTTCTCCTCCCTGGGGGGCAGCACTTCGTCCGTGACGACGTTGCTGTAGTTCAGCACACGGATGGTGTTGTCCTTGTCGATGATGGCGAAGTACATCCCGCAGATGACATAGGGGACTGCAAGGCTCATCAAGCAATAGATCAGGGACCTGAAGAAGACGGTGTACCAGTACTCGTCCCCGTTGTCTATTATGCCCAGGGAGTTGCCCTTGATGGTGAAAACCGTGTAAAGGGTGCAGATGGCGAGTATCTCGACGAGGTTCCAGAGTATGTAACCGATGAAGGTCGGGCGCTCCGGACGCTTGCGGTACGTGATGAACAGTACGCGTTTGCTGACTATCACCAAAGTGAGGGCCAGAAGGTAGAAAAGCACGGTGAAACCGAATGCTTCGGTGGCGCGGAGTTCGAACCAGGCGTTGTGCGAGAAAGGGATGCTGAACATCAGGAAGAACAGGGAGAAGAAGGCGGTGAAGGTCACCGTCGCCACCAGCTGGTATTGCCCCAGCAGATATCCCGGTATCCTTTCTTTCAGCGACAACATATCTGCAAAGATAATAAAAAATGCTATATTTGCAGACCCAAAAATTCATCTGGCTTTTATGGATAAACGCGTTGTCATCACCGGACTTGGAATAATATCCTCTGTCGGAAACGATGTCCCGACTTTCTGGCATAACCTTCAGAACGGCGTCTGCGGCATCGAGACCATCACCGACTTTCCAACCGACGTCCTGCCTGTCAAGATTGGCGGAAGGGTCAAGGATTTCGACCCGGACCGTTACGGCATAGACAAGGCTTTCATGCGCAAGCAGGACTGGTTCACCATCTATGGAGCGGCCGCCGCCGCCCAGGCGGTGGAGGATTCTGGCCTGGTTCCCGAAGGCGATGGCAGCAATATCGATCCTTTCCGCCTGGGAGTTTACGTGGGCTCCGGGATCGGAGGGTTCAACGTCATCATCCGTGAGACGGAGAAATTCCTTCAGGATCCTTCCGGCCAGTGGATTTCCCCCTTGTTCGTCCCTACGATGATTTCCAATATCGCCGCCGGCAATATCGCCATAAGGCAGCAGGCCAAGGGCCCTTGCATCAACGTCGTCACTGCATGTGCCACTTCCACCAACACGATAGGGGAGGCGTTCCGGGCAGTGAAGCACGGCTACGCCGACGCTATCATCGCCGGAGGCACTGACCAGTGCACCATCCCCATCGGCCTTGCGGCCTTTGCCAATGCCAAGGCCCTCACCAAGGCGGAGGATCCCAACTACGCTTCGCTTCCCTTCAACGCCAACAGGGGAGGTTTCGTGATGGCGGACGGCGCTGCGGTGCTCATCCTCGAGGAGTATGAGCACGCAGTCGCGCGCGGAGCGAAGATCTATGCCGAAATGGTGGGATACGGCAGCACTTGCGATGCATATCACATGACCGCTCCCCGTCCGGACGGCACCACCCAGGCGGAATGCATTTCGCTCGCAATCCGCGAGTCCGGTTTCGACGCCGCCAGGGATGTCGTATATATCAATGCGCACGGTACCGGCACCAAGCTCAACGATGCGGCGGAAACGAGCGCCTGCAAGATAGCATTCGGCGACTTCGCCTATAAATGCCATATCAGCTCCACCAAGTCGATGCACGGACACATGTTCGGCGCCACCGGCGCAGCCGAGGCCATCGCCACCATCCTTGCCCTCAGGGACGGTGTCGTGCCGCCGACCATCAACCTCGACTGCCCCGACCCGGAGTGCGACCTCGACTACACTCCCAACGTCGCCGTCAAGGCCGACCTCACCCTGGGATTCTCCAACTCCTTCGGCTTCGGAGGACATAATGCCTGCATAGCCTTCCGGAAGTTCTGATAAAAGTGTATATTTGCGGTGCTAACAGCACCGACCATGAAACACTTTGCCAAACTTCTCGCAGCCGTGGCTTTACTGGCTGCATCCGTGGCTTCCCAGGCCCGTCCCAATTACCGGAGCTTCAAGGTATCCATCTATACCCGCGCCTACGAGGTGCAGAAGATGGCCGACCAGCATTGGCTGGATTCGACATGGAATGTCATCTCTTCGCAGATGAAGGTGGACAAGATCTACCTCGAGACCCATCGCGACCAGCTCATCGTCGACCGTCCTACGATGGAGAAAGCCATCAAATTCTTCAAGAAGCAGGGCCTTGAGGTCGCCGGAGGCATCACATACACCATCAGTGAAGCCAATTCGTTCGAGACCTACTGCTACAGCGACCCTGTCGAGAGGGCAAAGGCGAAGGAGATTGCCGAGTACACCGCCAGCCTGTTCGACGAGGTCATCCTCGACGATTTCTTCTTCCACGACTGCAAGTGCGAATACTGCATAGCGGCCAAAGGGGACAGGAGCTGGACCGAGTATCGCCTTGAGCTGATGCAGGACGCGGCTCAGAACGTCGTCCTGGGGCCTGCACACGCAGTGAACCCCAAGTGCAAGGTAGTCATCAAGTATCCCAACTGGTATGACCATTTTCCGGCCCTGGGCTTCGACCTCGACTACGGCCCGAAGCATTTCGACGGCATCTACACCGGCACGGAGACCCGCGATGCCGTCAGCAGCGACCAGCATCTCCAGCCATATCTCGGCTACAATATCTGGAGGT
>CAMJHW010000171.1 GCA_946405645.1 uncultured Bacteroidales bacterium | reverse complement strand
TTTTGGCTATTTTTGTAAATTGAAATAAAATGGGTCTTCAGGCTCAATTGTTGCAAGGAAGAGGCGATGGGCAAAAAGGCCGGGAAGTAAAGAAAGTGGAGCACGGAGGGCCCGGACAAAAACAGGAAAAATCAATAAATACAGAATATGTTCCTAAACATCCTTCAAACCGAAATCGATTCCATGGCCGCGGCGGCGATGGAGCAGGCGGCCGGCGCAGCGATGCCCGCGGCCGAAGTGGTACCGCAGCAGCAGGTCATGTCCTATTCACTCATCGAAATGGCTTCGAAGGGAGGCTGGCTGATGCTCGTCCTCCTCGCCCTTTCAATCATTGCCATCTACATCTTCGGCAAGAAATGGTGGATGATCCGCCAGGCCAACAAGATCGGCAAGAACTTCATGAACGACATCCGCGACTACATCCACGAGGGCAAGATCAAGTCCGCCATCACCCTTTGCGAGAAATACGACTCCCCTATCGCCCGTCTGGTGGAGAAGGGCATCGGCCGCATCGGCCGTCCCCTGCCTGACATCCAGGCAGCCGTCGAGAACACCGCCAACGTCGAAGTGGCCCGCCTCGAGAAGGGCCTGTCCTTCCTCGCCACCGTTGCGGGAGGCGCCCCTATGATCGGATTCCTCGGAACCGTCATCGGTATGATCCAGGCCTTCTTCAATATGTCGCAGGCCGGCAACAACATCGACATCACCCTGCTTTCCAACGGTATCTACACCGCCATGGTCACGACCGTCGGCGGTCTTATCGTGGGTATCCTCGCATACTTCGGATACAACTACCTGTCCTCCAGCATCAACAGCCTCGTATTCAAGATGGAGAGCGCCACGATCGAGTTCATGGACCTCCTCCACGAGCCGGCGGGTGACGACGAATAAACGGAATCGGTCATGGCTATCAAGAGAACAACGAAGGTACTGTCGGAAATGTCGATGTCGTCGATGACTGACATCGTGTTCCTGCTGCTGATCTTCTTCCTCGTGACCTCGACGCTCGTCAACCCGAACGCCTTGAAGCTCCTGCTCCCGAAGAGTACGGGACAGGTTTCCGCCAAGGCCACGGTCAGCGTGTCGATCAAGGACTGGGGAGACGATATCTATACCTACCACATCAACGGCAACGAGCAGCCCGTCAGCTACGAGCAGGCCGAGGACGAGATAGTCGGACTCCTGCAGAGCGAGGAAGACCCGACTTTCTCCATCTATTCCGATGAGACCGTCCCGGTCAAGGAGATCGTCGCCATGATGAACATCGCGAAACGCAACCATTACAAGGTAATCCTTGCGACGCAGCCTGAATGACCGTCCCGGTCATGACGGAAACGGCCGGACAGCGGCCAGTACAAGGACAATTAATACCAGACAGATGAAAGAGTATATCCGCGAAAGGGAGAAACAGGAGAAGACGTCCAGGATGGTCGGCGCAGCGCTGTCGCTGGGCATCACCCTGTGCGCCATCCTCTTCTGCTCCTTCACGGGTTTCAAGTATATCTGGCCGCCGCCTCAGGAGAATACCTTCGTGATCGACTTCACCGAGGAGATCGAGACGGTGGTTCAGCACCGGAACGGCAACCAGCCTCAGGCCGAGGAGATCGACCTGACACGGCCGATCGAACTGGTACAGCGCAGCGAGTCGCCCTATACGGCGCACACTACGCAGAACCTCACTCCAGCCACCGCTCCGGACCCTCACGGTGACGTGGAGGTACCCGTTCCTCCGGAGGAGCCCAAGCTTGACCCGAGAGCCGCTTTCCCGGGAATGAGCAAGAAGGATACGTCCCTTACCGCCCCTCACTCTGCCGAGGAGGGCTCCGCCACCTTCAAGGCCGGCCAGCCCGACGGCAATACGGACAAGGGACAGACCACCGGAACTCCCAACGCCCATCTCAAGGGCCGCAATGTCGTGGGGACATTGCCGAGGCCCGCTTACAAGGTCCAGGAGAGCGGCACCGTGGTGGTGACCGTATGGGTGGACCAGTATGGAAACGTCACCAAGGCCCAGGCGGGAGCCGAAGGCACCACGGTGACCAGCACCGAGCTCTGGACAGCGGCGAGAAACGCTGCGATGAAGACCCACTTCAACCAGAAAGCCGATGCTCCCGCATTGCAACAAGGTACTATAACCTACATATTTACATTGAAGTAGTGGTGTGAACCACGAAGGATTAACATTTAAAATGCCGCAAGGCAAACAGAAAATGGAAGACAACAAGAATGGCGGCTATTCTGCTGAAGGCAGAAAGCTCAGGCCCAGAAAGAAGGTTTCTTTCGAGAACACCGAAAGAAGGAGTGACTACGGTCACAGGAATGAAAGCGGCGAGCGCCGCAGTTTTGACGGCGGTGAACGCCGGAGTTACAACAAGCCCTATGGAGAGCGCCGGAGCTATGGCGAGGGCGGTGAACGCCGTCCCTACGGACAAGGCGAGAGGCGCCAGGGCGGTTACGGAGAAAGAAGGAATTTCTCGGATGGCGGCGAGCGCCGTCCTTACGGAGGCAACGCCGAGAGACGTCCCTATAACAAACCCTACGGCGAGCGCAGGAGCTACGGCGAAGGCGGTGAGCACAGGAGCTTCAACAAGCCTTATGGCGAGCGCAAGAGCTACGGCGAAGGCGGCGAGCACAGAAGCTACAACAAGCCCTACGGCGAGCGCAGGAGCTTCGGAGAAGGTGGAGAACGCCGGAGTTTCAACAAGCCCTACGGCGAGCGCAGAAGCTTCGGTGAAGACGGCGGAAAGCGCCCCTACAACGGCGGCGGCCGCAAGCCGTACGGAGCCCAGCAGGGCCCCAAGCCCGTACGCGGCAAGGGCCGCAAGAAGTTCGAACCCCAGTTCGACGAGAGCCCCGAGTCCGGCATCTACCGCATGATCGAGCGCAGGCCCAACATCGATGCTTCGAACTATTCTGACAACGATTACGTAAAGACCCCCATCCAGAACGAGATCCGCCTCAACAAGTTCATCGCCAATTCCGGCGTTTGCTCCAGGCGCGAGGCCGACACGTTCATCCAGGCCGGTGTCGTCACCGTCAACGGAGAGGTCGTCACCGAACTTGGCACCAAAGTCAACGTCCTCACGGACGACGTCCGCTTCAACGGTGAACGTCTCAAGGGCGAGGAGAAAGTCTATATCGTCATGAACAAGCCCAAGGGCTACGTCACCACCTCCAGCGATCCCCACGCCGGCAAGACCGTCATGGACCTGCTGAAGGGCTGCGACACCCGCGTGTTCCCGGTCGGCCGCCTCGACAAGGCCACCACCGGAGTGCTGATGTTCACCAACGACGGCGAGATCGCCGAGCGCCTCACCCATCCCTCATATGACAAGAAGAAGATCTATCAGGTGATCCTCGACAGGGAGCTTTCCCAGGAAGATTATGCCAGCATCATGACCGGTGTCGAGCTCAGCGACGGCGAAGTGTCCGCCGACGAGCTCGAGTACAT
>CAMJHW010000170.1 GCA_946405645.1 uncultured Bacteroidales bacterium | reverse complement strand
TCCATGTTGTTGTTCCAGACATCATGATTGTCCTGGATCCAGTTCTGGTCGGACATGTAGCAAGCGTAGCCGGCAGAATAATAGTTGTACGGAGGAAGTCCGAAGATCTGGAATCCCTCGCTGGTGACCTCGGCGCCGGTGTAGGTCTCTCCGTCTGAAGCGGAAGCCACCCATTCGTTGCCGGGGAGATAGGGATCATATCCGGTAATGCGGACCTGTCCGCCGTCAGCGACCTTCTTCTGGTCCCACTCGATCTTCACGGGGGCTACCATCGACTGGCGGGCATTGCCGAATCCGCGGGGAGGACGGTGATAGAACACATACCACTGGCCGTTGATCTCCTGCAGGGAACCGTGGGTATTGTGGGCGGCGTTGGTGGTGATCAAGTGCTCGCCATTCTCGTCGGGGACGACGCCGCGCGAGTCCACAAGGACTCCGCCGGATCGCCAGGGGCCCAGCGGTGAGTCGCCGTAGGCGTAACGCAGGGCGGAATTGGTGGAGCTGAGGCCATAGTCGGGGCCGCTGTAGCCTGAGAATACCATCACATACTTGTTGCCGACCTGACGGATGCTGGAGGCTTCGAAGAAGTTGAAGCTGCCGGGATCCTGGTCCTTGTAGAGATATTTGTACTCGGTGCCTTCCGGGTCGCGGACCACGCCGTAGCGGGAGCTGGCAGGAAGGAAGAAGTCGTGGATCTCAGTGCCGGGACGCTTGGAATACATGGTATTCTGGTCAAGCTCGACCGCAGTCGAGTGCTGGAAACCATAATACACGTATGCCCTGAAGCCCTTGTCGTAGTCGGGATCCTTCTTGTCGGTGATGTTCTCTATGAAGACTGAAGGGTCGAAATCGATGAGCGAGCCGGGCAGGCAGCCGCGGCCGTCTTCAGTGGCGTTGATGGGAACGAAAGGACCGTCGGGACGGTCGGACTTGCAAACCATCGCGATACGGCCGCGGCCCCTGGAGTGGGGATACAGGTAATATGTCTTCTTGCCCGTGGCCTTGTCCTTTACCTCCACGAGGTCGGGAGCGTACATCGTATCCCACTGGCCGTCGACGAACCAGGTGAAGAGAGGCCCTTCGTCGACCCACTGGCTCAAATCCTCGACAGGGGCGGACCACATGCGGACGTCGCTGCCGCAATAGGCGGTATAGGTGAGGTCATGGGAACCGATGATATAGGCGCGGTACTTACCGGGGTTGTCGGGATCCTCGAACACGCGCGGTTCACCGTCGGGAATGTGCTCCCAGAGCGGGAGGTAGGGGTTCTGGCCCCACACGGCGACAGCGGCGAGGAGCGTCAGGCAGCTTAGAAGGATTTTCTTCATGATTTTATGTTTTAGGTTATTCTAGAATTCGAAACTTCTGGGATCGCCGGTGAAGGAACTGATCGTGGCGTGGGCGTTGCGGCAATAGAGGACGATGGTATTGTCGTCGGTCTCGCTGTACATTCCGCGCAGGGAAGGATTCTTGTCAAGCATGGCTTTCTTGGCCTCGACCGTATCGTCAGGGATGAGCTCGCAGGCGATACGTATCCACTCCATGCCGGAGTAGCCGCATATCTCCGCCTTGGGGTTGGCAAGGAGCTGCTTGTAGACGTTCTTGACCTTGCCCGTCTGGATGTAAAGCTTTCCGTCTATGATCTCGGCGGTGCCGAAAGGACGCACGCGGGGCTGGTCGCCCTCCACGGTGGCGAGATAGTAGGTGCCGCACTTCTTGAGGAACTGCTGAGCGATGGCGGCATTCTCGGGATTGGGAGTGGTCGGTTCAATCATGGTCGCTTGAGGGGTGTTGGCTTCAGCGGCTTTGTCAGCTACGCCCTTGGCGCCGTTGCAGGAAACGGCCAGGAGCAGCGCCGCCACAAGAAAAATGGAGAGGTGTTTCATAACTATGGGTGTTTATACTGATACAAATATAACAATCTTCCGCTTATTTTACCACAATCGGCCATATCCTTCTACCGAAGGTCGAAGGATATGATTATATTTGCGACATGAGACGGTGGCTGATGCTCTTACTTCTTTCCGTGCCGATGCTGGCCTGCGGGCAGGCCCGGCCGGAAGCCCCCGGCTGGGTGACCACTCCTGCTGACTCGCTCCTGGCGGAGCGCGTCCTCGCGGAGCTGGCCCCGTACGCCGGAGAGCCTGTGCCGGAGCTTATGGTCCGGGCGGGGAAGACTCTGGAGGGTCAGCAGTATGTGGCCGGAACGCTGGATGAACTGCCCGATGAGCACTTGTGCATCTACTTGACGAGGACCGACTGCATCATCTTCGTCGAGACCTGCCTCGCGCTTGCCCGCACTGCCGCGCAAGGTGGCGATTTCCGGTCGTTCGCCGACGAGATCCGGCAGAGCCGCTACCGCGGCGGCCGCGTGGAGTCCTATGCCGACAGGCTGCACTACACCACGGAGTGGGCGCGCCAGGGAGAAGATAGAGGAGTATTGAAAGACGTTACTCTGGAACTAGGCGGGACAAGGCTCGACCACCCTGTTAACTATATGTCCGAGCACCCCGGCTCCTACCCTCTGATGGACGACGTGGACGCCATCCGCAAAGTGGAGGATAACATCAATACCAAGCCGCGCTGCTACATACCGAAAAACCGTCTCGTTCAAGCCCTTCAGGGCATCCGAACCGGCGACATCATCTGTCTTGTCACCTCCATCGATGGACTCGACATCTCCCACGTGATGATGGCCATAGTGGACAAGCCCGGCACGGTCCGGCTGCTCCACGCATCCACCGGTCCCATGAAAGTCATCATCGACTCCCGTACACTTCCAGAGTATCTTGCTGCCCGTTCATCCGTCACGGGTGTCCAGATCCTCAGGCCACAAGCATTATAACGATGAAAAGAGTATTGTTCTTTCTATTGTGCATCGCCGCATGTGTCTCATGCGGCAGCGACAAGTTCAACATCGAAGCCGTTTATACCGCCCCGGACGGAACGGACGTTTACCTTATCGACATAGCGGGCAACGATACCCTTGCCGTCACCAAGGTAAAGGACAACTCATTCTCCTTCACCGGGCAGGCCGACAAAGGGGTTTTCGCCTATGTCGGACACGGAAATGACCGCGTTCACGTCATTCTAGAGCCAGGAACCATCAAGGCGGACCTTGACGAGAGAACCGCCGAGTCTCCGTTGATGGACGTATATAACGCATTCCACACCCGCTTCTATGGCTATGACGCCAAACGCAACGAGGAAAGGAAAGCGCTGGAGGCCCGCCAGTCGGAGATGAGCCCGAAGGAGTTCAGTGACGAATGGGACCGCCTGAACGAGAAGTACGCAGCACTCCAGGTGGCGCTGGCAGACTCCGTAGTACGGGCATGGCCGGACAACCTCGTGGGCGCACTGGCGCTCGACGATATGGCCTACAAGGATACGGCACGTTTCATGAGCCTCTATAACGAAGCCTCCGACAGGGTCAAGAGCTTCCGCTATGTCGCAAATGACTACAAGAC
>CAMJHW010000169.1 GCA_946405645.1 uncultured Bacteroidales bacterium | reverse complement strand
CAAGGAAGAGCTGGAGCTCTTGAGGGGGAGGTAAGCCGATGATCGATCGCGCCACTGTCGACAAGATCATGGACGCCGTCCGGATCGAAGAGGTCATCGGTGACTTCGTATCGCTGCGTAAGCGCGGTGCGAACTATCTGGGCCTATGTCCTTTCCATCAGGACAAAAACCCGTCGATGAGCGTCTCTTCCACCAAGGGCATCTTCAAATGCTTCGCCTGCGGCAAAGCCGGTAATGCCGTGACCTTCCTGATGGAGCACGAGCACCTGACCTATGTCGAGGCGCTGCGCTATCTGGCGAAAAAATACCATATCGAAATCGTCGAAAAAGAAGAGACGGCCGAGGAAATCGCCCACCGCATGCGCTACGAAAGCCTGTTGGTGGTGACCGACTATGCCCAGAAGTTTTATTCCGACATCCTCTGGAACACGGAGATAGGGAGAGCTATAGGCCTGAGCTACTTCCATGAACGCAAGTTCAGCGACGAGACGATCCGCCAATTCGGCTTGGGCTATGCCGCTTCCCGTCCGCTGACCCTTTGCGCGAAAGCCCTGAAAGACGGTTACAAGAAAGAATACTTGGTCGATGCGGGCTTGTGTCTGGAACGCGAAGGGACCGGAGAACTCTACGACCGTTTCTTCGACCGGGTCATCTTCCCGATCCACTCCATCAGCGGACGTGTCATCGCCTTCGGCGGCCGTACGCTGAAGACCGACAAGAGCGTTGCCAAATATGTGAACAGCCCCCAGAGCGAGATCTACGACAAGAGCCGTTCGCTCTACGGTATCTTCCAGGCCAAGAACAGCATTGCCCGGGAGGACAAGTGCATCCTGGTGGAAGGCTATGCCGACGTAATCTCGATGCACCAGGCCGGCGTCACCAATGTGGTGGCCTCGTCCGGCACCTCGCTCACGGTGGAGCAGATCCGCCTGATCAAGCGCTTTACTGACAAGGTAACAATCATTTACGATGGTGACGCAGCTGGTATCAAAGCGGCGCTGCGCGGTATCGATCTCGTGTTGGAGGAGGGTCTCAGCGTGAAGGTGGTCCAGCTGCCGCCCGAAGATGATCCCGACACCTTTGCCAAGAGCCACTCCCTGATCGAGATCCGGGAATATATCGAGGAGAACGAAAAGGATTTCATCTCTTTCAAGAGCGACCTGCTGCTCGAGGAGAGTGAGCGCGACCCGGTACGCCGGGCCCAGGTTATCCGTGACATCGTGCAGAGCGTCGCTATGGTACCCGATCCGATCCTGCGCAACATCTATGTGGAACTGGTGGCCGAAAAATTCGACCAGAAGACGGACTCCGTGCTTGCCACGATCGCATCGGTCCGGCGCCAGAAAAAGGCGCTGGAGCGCTCGCGCCGCCGCTTCGAGGACCAGACTCAGTCCTGGCAGGGTGGGGCACAGCAGCCTCCGGAGCCTGAAGAACTGAACCCGGCCGACCTTCCTGAGGAGGGCGAAGATGCCGGGGCGGTATCCGTGCAGCCTTCGGGCTATGTGGTCCGCGACAAATACCTGGCTGTCCCGGAGCGCGAACTGACTTACTATCTGGTGAAATTCGGGGAATACCCGATGCACTTTGAAGAGGATATGTACTATGGCAGCGAGTCCCACGGGGAAATCACGGTTTCCCAGTATATCCGCGACGCGCTGGCGGACGACGAGATCGTGTTCGTGAACGACTTGTACCGGACTATCTTTGACCGGTACTATTCCTTTGCGGCCACCTTGCCGCAGGAGGACTATGAGCCGCGCCAGCAACGGATGATACGGTATTTCACTACGGGCGAGGACCAGGCTGTCAACAAGGCGGTCTTCGACCTGATCCTGGAAGAACATCCGTTGACGGTCAAGTCCTACGAGGAATCCATCCCCCCTGAGGAACAGGCTTTGGGACGGACGGTCCCCAAATCGGTGCTGCTCTACAAGCTCCGCATCACGGAGGAACAGTGTGCAGCTACCGCGAAAGAAATCACACAGGCGCAGAAGGGAGGCCAGCAGGACACGCTCCGGGAACTGGTCGGCCGGCTTCAGCTACTCAATACAGTAAAGAACAGACTATCTAAAGAATTGAACAGATTATGAAAAAAAGGAATCTCATCACTTGCGCGTTGCCGTATGCGAACGGCCCGGTCCATATCGGACATCTGGCCGGTGTCTATGTCCCTGCCGATATCTATGTCCGCTATCTGCGGATGCGCGGGCGCGAGACGCTCTTTGTCTGCGGCTCCGACGAGCACGGCGTGCCCATCACCATGGCGGCCCGCAAGGAAGGATGTTCCCCGCAAGATATTGTCGACAAGTATCATTCGCTCATCAAAAAGTCGTTTGCCGATTTCGGCATCACCTTCGACATCTACTCCCGCACCTCTTCGGCCACGCACCACAAGTATGCGGCTGAGTTCTTCCGCAAGCTCTATGAGGAAGGCAAGTTCATCGAGAAGGAAAGCGAGCAGTTCTACGATCCGGAAGCCAAGGTGTTCCTGGCTGACCGTTACATCGTGGGCACCTGCCCCAAGTGCGGCAATGAAGGCGCTTACGGCGACCAGTGCGAGAAATGCGGTTCCACGCTGAGTCCTGAGGAACTCATCAACCCGCATTCCAAGGTGAGTGGCGCAGAGCCGGTCAAAAAGATGACGAAGCACTGGTACCTGCCGCTGAACGAGTACGAACCGTGGCTTCGCGAATGGATCCTCGAAGGTCACAAGGAATGGAAGTCCAACGTTTATGGCCAGTGCAAGAGCTGGTTGGACGGTGGTCTGCAGCCGCGTGCCGTCTCTCGCGACCTCGACTGGGGCGTGCCCGTGCCGGTGGAAGGGGCGGAAGGGAAGGTGCTCTACGTGTGGTTCGACGCGCCGATCGGTTATATCTCCAATACCATCGAACTGCTGCCTGACTCTTGGGAGCAGTGGTGGAAGAGCCCGGACACGCGGATGATCCATTTCATCGGCAAGGACAACATCGTGTTCCACTGCATCGTCTTCCCGTCGATGCTCAAAGCTTACGGTGACGGCTTCATCCTGCCCGAGAACGTTCCGGCCAACGAGTTCCTGAACCTCGAGGGCGACAAGATCTCGACTTCCCGCAACTGGGCGGTCTGGCTCCACGAATACCTGCAGGACTTCCCCGGCAAGCAGGATACGCTCCGCTACGTGCTAACGGCCAATGCGCCGGAGACCAAAGACAACGACTTTACCTGGAAGGATTTCCAGGCACGTCACAACAGCGAGCTGCTGGCCATCTTCGGCAATTTCGTGAACCGGGCCGTGGTACTGACGCACAAGTATTTCGGTGGCTGCATCCCCGAACCGGGCGCGTTCCAGGATATCGATAAGGAAGCACTTGCGCAGATCCCGGTCCTCAAGCAGGCCATCGAGGAGAACCTGGAGACCTTCAAGTTCCGTGAGGCGCTCCGCGAGGCGATGAACCTCGCCCGCGTCGGCAACAAGTATATCTCCGACACCGAGCCTTGGGCTGTGGCCAAGACCGATATGG
>CAMJHW010000168.1 GCA_946405645.1 uncultured Bacteroidales bacterium | reverse complement strand
GCGACGGCACCCTCTGCCATATAGCGGAGAAGGGTGGAGTTGGCATAGTTGCGGGCACCCTTGGAGACCTGGAGAATGACGGGGGACTTGGTCTCGGCAGCGGCCTGTACGATGGCCTGGAGCTGCTCCATGTTGTTGAAGTTGAAAGCAGGGATGGCGTATCCGCCTGCGACGGCCTTCTTGAACATCTCACGGGTGTTCACAAGGCCAAGATCTTTGTAAGAAACCATAATTATAAAGTTGTTTTAAACGATTGCACTGTGAATCACGCAAAATTAACTAATTTTGTGGAAATATCATAATTAACTATGGCCAATAAAGTACTCATCTTCTCCGCTCCGTCCGGATCAGGCAAGAGCACCGTCGTAAACCACCTCCTCGGACTTCATCCCGAGCTCGAATTCTCCGTATCCGCGACTTCGCGTCCTCCCCGCGGCCAGGAGCAGGACGGCGTCGAGTACTACTTCCTGGACGTCGAAGAGTTCCGTCGCCGGATAGAAGCCGAAGCTTTCGTCGAGTACGAGGAAGTTTACCCCGGACGCTTCTACGGCACCCTCAAGGAAGAGGTGGAACGCATCTGGGCCAAGGGCCATGTAATCATCTTCGACGTGGATGTCAAGGGCGGAGTGAACCTGAAGAAATATTTCGGGGACAAGGCCCTGTCCGTGTTCATCCAGGCTCCGAGCGTGGAAGAGCTGCGCCGCAGGCTCGTCCTGCGCGGCACTGACAGCGAGGAGGATATCGAGAAACGCGTCGCCAAGGCATCCGAGGAGATGACCTATGCCGACAAGTTCGACTATGTACTGGTCAATGACGACCTGCAGACCGCCCTGGCCGAAGCAGAAGATGTAGTAGGCAAGTTCCTCGACGGCCACTGAAGGAAACGGGTAGCCGTGTATTCCGGCTCCTTCAATCCCCTGCACATAGGCCATCTCGCCATAATGGAATACCTTACCCGCGGAGGCGGATTCGATGAAGTATATCTGATAGTATCCCCCCAGAACCCGTTCAAGGACCCGTCGCTGGCCGAGCAGGGCGAACGTCGCTACCGCGCCGCAGTCGAAGCCGTACAGCGTCATCCCGGGCTTAGGGTCCGAGTGGACGACATCGAACTCCACCGCGACCCTCCCCAATACACCATCGACACCCTGGACCTGCTCAAGCGAAGGGAGCCCGGAAACAGCTTCACCCTCGTAATAGGTTCCGACAATCTCGAACGTTTCAAAGGATGGAAGCAGTCGGAGCGCATCCTCACCGAATACGGCATAGTGGTCTATCCCAGACCGGGATATGACTCCGAAGAAGCGGTGAAAAAGCTGCGCGACTGCCCCGAAGGAGCGGACTTCCGTATAAATATCCTGTCGGATGCTCCGCAAGTGGACATCTCCTCGACGGAAATAAGAAAAGGCCTTGAAGAAGGCCTTGACATGTCGGAGTATCTGATGTAAGGGAGTCTATCCCTTCCTCAGCCTCAAGCTATTGGTAACTACGCAGACGCTGCTGAGCGCCATGCACGCCGCGGCCACCATCGGGTTCACCAGTCCGAACGCTGCGGCAGGCACCGCAAGTACGTTGTAGAAGAACGCCCAGAAAAGATTCTCTTTTATGATCCGCGACGTACGGCCGGACAGTTTCACCAGTTCGGGAACCTTGCGGAGGTCGGAAGAGATGACCGTAGCCATGGCGGTATCGATGGCTATGTCGCTGCCGCGACCCATGGCCACGCTTAAGTCGGCCCTGGCCAGGGCGGCGCTGTCGTTGATGCCGTCGCCGACCATCGCCACCTTGCGTCCTTCGGCCTGCAGTTTTTCTACGAAACGGTGCTTTTCATCGGGAAGGACCTCCGAGACTGTATTGTCGATGCCGGCCTCTGCCGCCACCTCGTCGGCAATCTCAGACTTGTCCCCCGTCAGCATATAGACGTCCAATCCCATATCCTTCATCATGCGCACGGCTTCGCGTGACGTCGGTTTAATGACATCGCGCCATTCGGCGTCGAACTTCTCCGCCGATCCGACGGTCACCGTTCCGGTCTTGTCAAGCACGACCGCGTCGATGCCGGAGGCCAGCTGCAGCGCATCCGCATCCTTGACAAGGATGCCCTTGCGCGCGGCGTTGCCTATCCCGGCTATTATGGCTGTCGGAGTAGCAAGTCCCAGGGAGCAGGGGCAGGCAATGACCAATACGCTCACTGCTGCGAGGACACCCTTGACTGCTCCCCCGTTGGGGACGGCGAGGGTCCATGCCAGGAACGTCAAAAGCGCTATGCCGATTATCACGGGAACAAACACCGCCGCTACCTTGTCCACGGTCCGCTGGATGCGGGCCTTGCTCCCTTGCGCATCGCGCACCATCTCGACGATACCTGCCAGCAGAGTGCCGTTTCCCACTTTCTCCGCACGCACTTTCAGGGTTGCGGAGCCGTTCGTCGTACCGGCATACACCTTGGAACCGGCCGTCTTCGATACGGGAACGGACTCCCCTGTCAGGGCGCTTTCGTCCACGAGCGACTCGCCGGACACGACGACGCCGTCAACCGGAATGCTGTAACCGGGCTCGATCGCGATGACGTCACCTACGGAGCATCTTACCTCCGGCTGAAGCTTTTTGAGAGCGCGAAGGCTGGCGGTAGTGCCATGCTTCGCCCTCTCCTCAAGCCAGCGGCCGAGAAGGATGAAGCCCGTGATCATGGCGGAAGACTCGAAATACAATCCGGCTTCAAGTCCCCTGGAAGTCCAGAAAGACGGGAACAGAAGATTGAACAGGCTGAACAGGAACGAGATACCGACACTCAGGGCGACCAGCGTATCCATGCTGGCGCTTCCATGCCTGAGCTGTTTCCATGCATTCTTGAAAAAACGCCGACCTCCCCAGAAGACTACCGGAGCACTGAGACATGCCATCACCACCCCGCGCCATGAGGCGTCCTTGAAGCACATCGACACCACCATAATGGCTGCGGCCGAAAGTAGACACCAGACCGCGTCGTTCCTCAAGAGCCTCATCTCTTTCAGACGGATGCGTTCCGCCTCTTCGTCCGGATCAGGGGTACTGTCCTCTTCCGCATCTTCCGGAGCGGTCCCGTCCTCCTCCGGAACGATAAGGTCGTAACCGCCTTCGACGATGGCCCGCTTCAGCTCAGCCGCGGAAACCACCGCAGTATCATACTCGACCTGGGCCATATTGGATGCCAGGCTCACCGATACGTTCTCCACGCCCGGCTGTTTTTTCAGTGTATTCTCCACACGCGCCACGCAGGCGGCGCAACCCATTCCCACTACCGGGAAATTCTTCTTTACGATCATTTCAGAAATGAAAAAAGGCGGACGGCTTTTGAAGGGCCGTCCGCCCGATTGGACATGTATTACTGCTCATCCGGAGTGTCTGGGCCGTTACCGGGACCCTGCGGGCCGTACTGAGGGCCCTGAGGGCCACCCTGGAACGGTCCCTGAGGGCCGCCCTGCTGGGCGCCGGCACTCGCCTGGTACATCTTCTCGAAAGCCTTGTTCAAGGCCTCGGAGTAGCGGTCGAT
>CAMJHW010000167.1 GCA_946405645.1 uncultured Bacteroidales bacterium | reverse complement strand
AAGGGACTTTCATCGAGTCCGCCGCCGCCAGCCTCAAGTACGGATTCCTTACGGATATCGGCTGGTTCATCGGCAAGGGCCGCATCACCCAGACCCTTGGCTTGTTCTACCTTGGCATACTCATCGGCCGTCAGAGACTGTTCTACAACGAGGGCAACCACCTGAAGATATGGCGGGTAGTCCTCGCCGTTTCTGCTGCCCTTGTAGCCGCTGGTGTCATCTTCGGCGAGCGCAGGCGCGGTGACGTGAGCTTCGGACAGCTGGACGCTCTGATCCATCCTCTGTTCAACCTTGCCATCCTGCTGCTCATAATGTCCGTAGTCGTACTGCTATGGTACAGGTTTGAGGGCTTCCGAAAGAGCTTGTCGCACATCTGCTTCTTCGGAAGGATGTCGCTGACCAACTATCTGCTCTCTTCCCTCATCGGAACCTTCATCTTCTACGGTTGGGGCCTCGGAATGTACAAGGTGCTCGGCACCACCTACTCCCTCCTGGTCGGTATAGGCATAGTGGTCCTGCAGATTGTTCTCCTCTATCAGTGGTCCAAGAAGCACCAGCGCGGACCGCTCGAAACCTTGTGGCGCAATCTCACCTGGATAGGAAGCGACAACAAATAATATGGGAACCATTCATCATGAAAGGGTAGAGGCCCTGCGGGCGCTGATGCGCGAGCGGGGCTGGGACGCCGTGGTCATCTCCGGCTCCGATCCGCACAGCAGCGAGTATCCCGCTCCCCGATGGAAGCAGGTCGAGTGGCTGTCGGGCTTTACCGGCGAGGCGGGCGACATAGTCGTCACCGCCAGCCATGCCGGCCTATGGACCGACACGCGTTATTTCATTCAGGCCGTCCGCCAGCTGGACGGCAGCGGCATCGTCCTTCACAAGACCCGGGTGCCGGAGCAGGTTCTCATTCCCGAATGGCTGGCCGGAGACGCTTTTGTCGACCGCGACCGCAGCGTCGTGGTCGCCGTCGACGGCCTCTGCCAGGGAGTGAGTGCCGTGGCCGGCCTGAAGGAAGCCTTCCTGGCGGCAGGCCGTACGGAAGGCTCTCCCGACGAGGACGGCTTCCGCATCTTGTCCGTTCCGGACATGCTGGAGGACCTCTGGGAGGACCGCCCTCCAGTTCCTCAAACTCCCATCATCACCCTTGGGGCGGAGCTCGCGGGCGAAGACCGCTGGAGCCGCATCGGCTGGCTTCGGGACGAAGCCGCCTCCGCCGGCTGCGACGCGGCCCTCATCACCGCCCTTGACGAGATTGCCTGGATACTCAACGTCCGCGGAGCCGACATCGAGTACAACCCGCTCGTCATCTCCTACCTCCTGGTCACTCACGACAGCGTCGAGTGGTTCGTCAAAAAGGGCGGACAGCCGGACGAAGACACCAAGGATTCATTCAGGGAGCTGAAAGACGAGGGTGTCGCCATCCTCCCTTACGACGACGTCTCCGTAGCCCTTGCGGGCGAGTTGGACGACGGCCTCATAGGCCGCCTGGCCATCGACCCTTCCACATTGAACTACAACCTTTTCCATATCCTCAAGACCAATTCCGTAGAGGGATCCATCGTCGAGTGGGATTCTCCCATTGCTTTCCGCAAAGCCGTCAAGAACCCCACCGAGATCGAGGGAATGCGCGACATCCATGTCGAAGACGGACTGGCGATGGAGCGTTTCCTGTTCTGGCTCGACAAGTCCGTCAACGGAGGCAGCAACGTGGACGAGTGGGATGCCGCTTGCAAGCTGGGCTCCTTCCGCGCGCAGATCGAAGGATATCGCGGCGACAGCTTCGAGACCATTTCCGCCTACGGCGAAGGCGCGGCCCTGCCGCATTATATCACGCCCCGCGAGGGGGCTCCAGTCCTGGAGCCTCGCGGGCTCTATCTTGTGGACAGCGGAGGGCAGTACATGAACGGCACTACGGATATAACCCGCACAGTGCCTCTCGGACCCTGCACAATGCTTGAGAAGGAGGATTATACCCTCGTGCTGAAAGGACATATCGACCTCGCCATGGCGGTATTCCCGCGCGGTACGGCGGGCTGTCAGGTCGATGCGCTGGCGCGCAGCCCGCTCTGGCGCGCCCGCCGCAATTTCGGCCACGGCACCGGTCACGGCGTCGGATACTTCCTCGGGGTGCACGAAGGCCCGCAGGACATCCGCCAGAACTTCAACCGCACCCCCATCCTCCCCGGAATGATCACTTCCAACGAGCCCGGCCTGTACCGTGAAGGTATGCACGGCGTGCGCCACGAGAACCTCATCCTCTGTGTGGAGGATGGCCGCAACGAGTTCGGCGACTGGCTGCGTTTCGAGACCATCACCCTCTGCCATTTCGACACCTCCGCCATCATCGTAGACCTCCTCAACAGCGACGAGATCGCCTGGCTCAACGAGTACAACGCCCGGGTTTACAAGACCCTCTCGCCCATGCTCTCTCCTGAGGAAGCCGACTGGCTGCGCGGCAAATGCAAATCCATATGAATCCCTTAACCCACAGAACAATATGAAAAGACTAATGATCCTTTTCGCTGCCGTCCTGCTCTCCGCAGGGGCCGTGTCCGCCCAGGAGATCGCCAACTTCTCCCGTGGACAGCAAGTCGTCTCTCCCGAAGTATTTGACGGAGGTTCGGTAGCTTTCCGGCTTGCAGCCGACTATGCCACTACCGTTTACCTTTCCGGCAACTGGATGGCCCAGGGCGAAGGCCCAATCGCCATGAAGAAAGGCCCGGGAGGCGTCTGGGAGGTCACCATCTCCGGCCTTGAGCCCGAGATATACACCTACAATTTCATAGTGGACGGAGTCTCCGTCAACGACCCATCCAACAACAAGATCCAGCGCGACGGCTCCCGTTACCTCAATATGGTGTTCATCCCCGGTGAACGCTCCGCCGTCTACAACGAGGCCTCACGTCGCGGCACACTCACCACTCTCTGGTACGACAGCCCACAGCTCGGCCTCAACCGCCGTATGGTCGTCTATACTCCCTACGGGTATGATAATCCCAAGAACAAGAAGGTCAAGTATCCCGTCCTCTACCTTCTCCACGGCGGCGGCGGCGACGAGGAGGCCTGGACCTCCATGGGCCGCGCCGCCCAGATAATGGATAATCTCATCGAGCGCGGCGAGGCCGTCCCCATGATCGTCGTCATGCCTAACGGCAATCCCAACCAGCAGGCCGCGCAGACCCTCGGTCTCGGCACCTCCAACATCAACACCCGCGATCCGGCCTACGCCAACGCCTATGTCAAGAGCCTTGTCACCGAAATCATTCCGTTCATCGAGAAGCGTTTCCGCGTCATCGCCAAGCCCTCGTCCCGCGCCATCTCCGGTCTTTCGATGGGCGGCGGTCACACTTTGACCGCATCGCAGCTGTACCCTTCGACCTTCGACTACATCTGCCCGCTGTCCATCAGCTCTCAGGACACCCCGGAGATCCGTACCCAGCTGCGCGCCCTCAAGAATGACGGCTACAGACTCTACTTCGTGGGTGTCGGCAATACCGACTTCCTCTACGAAGGCGCCCAGACCCTTGATCGCATCC
>CAMJHW010000166.1 GCA_946405645.1 uncultured Bacteroidales bacterium | reverse complement strand
TTCCTTGGCCGCCGCCTTGAACTCGTTGGAAGAGATGCGCTCGACGCGGTCGAGAGGCATCTTCGTACTGAGGTTGCCTACGGCAAGCGTAACGGCCTTGGCGGAGACCTTGGTCACCTCGCCCACCATGCCGTTGTCCTTGACCCGGACCTTCTCGCCCACCTTGAGGGGCGCGGTGCGGAAAGCTTCGAGACGGCGCGCCTCGGCGGCCTCGCGCTCCTGCGCTTCGCGTGTCGGAGCGTCGGCGCGCCGCGCCTTGCGCGCTTTTTCCTTCTCCTGCCGCTTGCCCAGCTGCTCGAGCTTGCCCTCGATATAGGCGTCGCGCTCGCGCTGCTGCCGGGTCTTGCGCTCTTCGAGCGCCGCAATGAACCCCTGCAGCTCCTTGCGAGCCTCCTGCGTCTGCGACTTCTCGGCCTGCGCCTCGCGGATGGTGCGGATGGTGGTCTCCACCTGTTTGTTGGCCCCCTTGATGATATCCTCGGCCTCCTTGCGGGCCTCGGCAAGGATGTCCTTGCGCTGCTGCTGGAGGTCCTGGAGCTCCTTCTGGTATTTGCCGGTCAGGCCTTCCAATGTGCGGTCCGCGACCTTCACCTTCTGGAGCTTCTGGTCCAGGACGCGACGGTTGCGGGCTATCTGGCGCAGGTTGCGCTCGATACCCACGAACTCCTCGCCCGCACGCTCTTCAGCATCCTTGACGATGGCTTCGGGCAGGCCCATCTTGCGGGCGAGCTCGAAAGCGAAGGAGTTGCCGGGCAACCCCATCTCGAGCTGGAACAGCGGTGCGATGTTCTGCGCGTCGAACAGCATGGCGCCGTTCGTCGCGCCGTTGTCACCCGCCGCGGCGTACAGCTTGAGGTTGGTGTAATGGGTGGTGATGACGGCATAGACGCCGCGGCGGTCCAGCTCGCCGAGGATCGCCTCGGCGATGGCCCCGCCGGCGGTCGGTTCCGTGCCGGAACCGAACTCGTCGATCAGGACGAAAGTTTCCTTGTCCGCGGCGGCGAGCATCTCCTTCATGTCGGTCAGGAAGGAGCTATATGTCGAGAGGTCGTTGTCTATGGACTGGTCGTCGCCTATGCTGACCATTATACGCTTGAAGACGGGCAGTTCGGAGGTTTCCGAAGTAGGGATCAGCATTCCCCACTGGAACATGTACTGGAGCAGTCCGGCGGTCTTCAAGCAGACGGACTTGCCGCCTGCGTTGGGGCCGGAGATGACCAGTATGTGCTTGTCCGATGTCAGCCTAAGGGTCAAAGGCACGATCTGCTTGGACTCCTTCTTCAGGGCGCGCTCCAGAAGAGGGTGGCGCGCCTTGCGGAGCTGCAGCGAGCCTTCTTCCGAAATCACCGGCATTCCGGCGATGAAGTCCAGCGCCGTCTGCGCCTTGGCCATTATGAAATCTATCTCCCCCAGATATGTCGCCGCCTCGATGAGGTCCGGCACATAAGGACGCAGGAATTCGCTGAACTCGTATAGGATACGGGCAATCTCCCGGGTTTCGTCGAAGCGCAGCGAACTGATCTCGTTCTCCATCTCGATGATCTCCACCGGCTCGATGAACACGGTCTTGCCGGAGGCGGATTCGTCGTGGACGAACCCCTGCACCCGGCGTTTGGAAGACGCCGCCACCGGTATGAGGAACTTTCCGTCGCGGATGTTCACCGAAGCGTCCGCCTCGACTATTCCGTCCTCCTGCGCCTTGCGCAGTATCGCACCCGCCCTGCGGGAAATGGCGGACTCCGTCTCCTTGAGCCTCTTGCGGATGTCGTAGAGGGCGTCGGACGCCGTGTCCTTCATCTCTCCGTAGCGGTCGATGATGGAGTCGATCCGCTTCTGGACATCCCTGAAATTCCCTATCGGGGCGGTCATCCGCTTGAGATTTGGATAGATGCCATCCTTCATCCCGGCGAAGAACGAAGAGACCTTGGCCAGCGTACCGATCATCGTCCGGAGCTTTCCGGTGGAAAGCAGGTCGATGCTGTACCCGTCCTTCAGCAAAGGCTTCAGGAACGGCAGCGCATCGATGTATCCAGTCGTGGGGAAAGACTCCTCGAACATCATGATCAGGCGCATCTCGTCGGTAAGCAGCAGCCTGTGACGGATTGTGCCAGGATCTGTGGAGAAAGACTCGGATGCGACGCGGTCCGCTGCGTAATCCGTACTGCAGCGGTCCGCTATGATCTTCCTCACGCGGTCGAACCCAAGCTTCTCTTCCAGTCTGCTGTCGATGGCCATCACTGCTTCGGTTCTTCCTTGCCCAGCGTAGGACTGAGCAGGAGTTTAAGGTCATAGATATTCTCGATGACGCGGAGATTGCCTTCCTTCACGTAGGAGATGTTCCCGGTTTCCTCGGAGACCACCACCACGGTGGCGTCGCTCTCCTCGGTAATGCCTATGGCTGCCTTGTGCCGCATACCGAAACTGGCCGGAATGTCGGTCCGGGAAGTAATCGGGAGGGTGCAGCGCGCGGCCACGATGCGGTCGCCGCGCACGATCATCGCCCCGTCATGGAGCGGCGAATTCTTGAAGAAAAGGTTGAGTATGAGCCGACGGCTCACCGTCGCGTCCAGCCTGTCGCCCGTCTCGACGACATATTGCAGCGAGTCCTGTCCGGGAATGACGATGAGGGCTCCGGTCTTCTGCTCCCCCATCACGCGGCAAGCCTCGACGATCTCCTCGACGGCCTTTTCCGCGACATTCGACCCGCGGCCCTCTACCAGGCGGCCTATTATCCTGCGCCACCAGCTCGAGCTGCCTCCCAGCCTGATCAGAAAATGCCGGATCTCCGGCTGGAAAATGATGATCAGGGCCAGCAGTCCCACGTCGAACAGCGTGTCCATAAGCGAAGTCATCAGCTTCATGTTCAGCGACCCGACGATGACCCGCACGATGAGCAGCAGGACGATGGCCATGAAGATGTTCATGGCCGATGAGCCCCGTATCCACCTGAAAAGGACATACAGGATGACCGCCACCATCAGGATATCCAGGATATCGATGGCGGACAAGCTCAAGAAACCGAAAATCTCCAAAATCATCATAGTTTGCAAAGTTACTCATTCGCCTCTTAATTATCAATACCGCCCCACCGCCATCCTCCGCGGAAGGTCTGCTTAAACCTTCGAGACCATCCTCACCACTTCTCCACTCCAGGGCTCCCCGCTAGCAGTCTCGCGAGGAAGGTCTGCGCCACTTAATCAGACCTTCCTCAATGGCCTAGTCTTTTTCCTTTCTGTCGGCCAACCGTCAAATCGGGCTCAATAACCCTACCGCCTGCCTTTCAACCGCTCTACCGCCCGGTCGGAGACCTCCCTCGAAAGCCCGAGCACTCGAGCCAGTTGCGCTGAAGAAGTCCTCCTTGTCCGAAACAAGTATGGATGCAACCTCAACTTCCTTTCTATTGACAATTCGGAGAGACTGGTCCCGAACCATCTGACACTTAACTCCTCTACCTCCTTCAACATCTCACCGTCCAGCTCACGGACCCTTGGCGCTTCCACAAGCTTATGGTCCATCTCCGCGACATTCACGGAACCGATGA
>CAMJHW010000165.1 GCA_946405645.1 uncultured Bacteroidales bacterium | reverse complement strand
CGTTTCCTGCTCAAGACGCTCGGACTGCTGGTATGGCTGCCTTTCCAGCTGTTCTGCGGTGTCTGGGCGCTGCTGCAGATAGCTCCTGCGGAGTATATGATCAAGGCCGGCATCATCAAGGACGAGGCGTTCTACAACTCGTTCCGTTACGGTCTTTATTCCCTCGGCTATCCTCTGCCGCTCATCCTTTGGACGCTTCTTGGTACTTTCGTGTTCCACTGCGGATTCTGGCTTTCGCTGGTCGCTTCCATCATCATCACCTATCTCGCTTTTCCTGCTTTCTATCGCGGGCTTGAATGCTTCAGGCTCTGGGTCTCAGACCTTAAGCTATTGTTCCGTAAAGACTTGAAAGAAGCTTTCCGCAAGTTCAAGGCTGTTGCCTGATATAGTATAAAATATGAAAAAGGAAAACAAACAGCTTCTCTGGTGGCTGTCTGCTCTGGCCCTGGGTGTTGTCCTGGGGCTTCTGCATATCCCGGCCGTCAATGCCGTGTGCGATTTCATCGCGACGGCTTATACCCGCCTTTTCCAGTTCCTTGCCGTTCCCACGGTGGCTCTCGCCATTATGACTACGCTCATCTCGTTCGGACGGCAGAAAAGTACGCGGAGGATATTCACGCACACCCTCACATATACGCTGCTGACTACATTCGCCGCGGCCCTTGTAGGCCTCGGCCTGTACCTGCTCGTATCTCCCGATCCCATTCCTCACTCGATGCTGTCGTCTTCGGCCGCCGATGTAGAGAACAGTACCACTTTCTATGACCATGTCGTATCGGTTATCCCGAACAATGTAGTCCAGCCTGTGCTTTCGGGCAACATCCTTTCCATCCTTCTGGTGGCCATAGCCTTCGGACTGGGCATCTCGGTGATGCCCGACTCCGACCGTAAGAACGTACTTGTCAAGGGGGTAGAGGGGATCCAGGAACTCTTCTTCATCCTCATCCGCGCCCTCATCCGTACGCTGCCTCTCGGCATCGCCGCATTCGCCGCGCAGCTGGCCGCCCAGTTGAGCGGCGGGCTTATACTTGGATCGCTGGGCAAATGGACTGCCGTTATCCTTGCCGGCAATCTGGCCCAGTTCTTCATCGTCCTTCCTCTCTTCCTTCTGGTACGCGGCATCAATCCCTTCCGGGTATTCAAGGCCATGAGCCCAGCCGTGATGATGGCCCTGTTCACCAAGAGCTCTGCGGCTACGCTCCCCGTTACGCTCTCCTCGGCCGAGGAGAGACTGGGGGTGAATCCCAAGGTGTCGCGTTTCGTCCTTCCGATCTGCACCACCATCAATATGAACGGCTGCGCCGCCTTCATCCTTGTGACTTCGCTCTTCGTGATGAGCTGCGGCGGAATGAGCCTAAGCATCTGGCAGATGCTCCTGTGGGTGCTTGTTTCCGTGATTGCGGCAGTCGGCAACGCCGGCGTCCCGATGGGATGTTTCTTCCTGACCGTGTCGCTTCTCACCGGCATCGGCGCTCCCGTCGAAGTGATGGGCATGATCCTTCCTATCTATACTATAGTGGACATGGTCGAGACCGCCGAGAATGTCTGGTCCGACTCCTGCGTCTGCGCGATGACGGACAAAGACTTGAAGTCCTGACGGCAGACAATGAAAAAGCCCGGCCTTCGAGCCGGGCTTTTTCGTTTATGGGACTCAGCCATTACATGGCGGCGAGTCTCTTGTAGGTGTTGAGGCGGATCTTCGCGAACTCTTCGGTCTTGGCCAGGAGCTCTCCGGCTCTGTCGGGGAAGGCCTTGTAGAGGGATGCGAAGCGGACCTCGCCCTTGAGGAAGTCCTGGAACTTGCTCCAATCCGGCTCCTTGGAATCGAGGGTGAACGGGTTCTTGCCCTGCTCCTCGAGCACCGGGTTGTAGCGGTACAGGTGCCAGTAGCCGCACTCGACGGCGAGTTTCTCCTCCTTCTGGCTCAGTCCCATTCCGGCCTTGAGGCCGTGGTTGATACAAGGGGCGTAAGCGATGATGAGGGAAGGTCCGTCGTAGGCCTCGGCTTCCTTGATGGCGTTCATGTACTGGACCGGGCTGGCTCCCATGGCGACCTGGGCGACATAGACGTAGCCGTAGCTGATGGCCATCATTCCGAGATCCTTCTTGCGGATCTTCTTGCCGGAAGCGGCGAACTTGGCGATGGCTCCGGCCGGGGTGGCCTTGGAGGACTGGCCGCCGGTGTTGGAGTACACCTCGGTGTCGAGCACCAGGATGTTGACATTCTCGCCGGAGGCGAGGACGTGGTCGAGACCGCCGTAGCCGATATCGTAGCTGGCGCCGTCACCGCCGAAGATCCACTGGCTGCGGGCGGCGATGAAGTTCTTGAGCTCGACGAGCTTCTTGGCATTGTCGCAAGGCTTGCCTTCGATCAGCGGGATGAGCCTGTCGGCGACATCGCGGGTCACGGCGTAGTCGTTGCGGTTCTCGAGCCACTTGGCGGCAAGCGAAGCGACCTCCTCGTCCTTATGTTCGTCCACGATGTGCTGCATGCAGGAGGCTACGGTCTCGCGGATGCGGTCGGAGCCGAGGTGCATACCGAGGCCGAACTCGCAGAAGTCCTCGAAGAGGGAATTCTGCCAGGCGGGGCCGTGGCCCTGGGCGTCGGTGCAGTACGGGGATGCCGGGAACGATGCTCCGTAGATGGAGGAGCAGCCGGTGGCGTTGGCGATCATCATGTGGTCTCCGAAGAGCTGGGTGATGTTCTTGATGTAAGGAGTTTCGCCGCAGCCGGCGCAAGCGCCCGAGAACTCGAAGAGAGGCTGGGCGAACTGGGAGGCCTTCATGTTTGCAGCCTTGTTGAGGACGCTGTCCTTGTAGCCGACCTTGGAGTTGAACCAGTCGAAGGAGGCCTGGACGTCCTTGTTGTCCTGATAGGAGGCCATCGAGAGGGCTTTCTCCTTGGCGAGACAGACATCGACGCAGTTGCCGCAACCGGTACAGTCGTCGACCGAGATGGCGATGGCGTACTTGTAATCCTTGAGGTTGGCCTTGCCCTGGGCGATCTTCGTGCCGGCCGGAGCGGCGGCGGCCTCCTCGTCGGTGAGGAGGAACGGGCGGATGGCGGCGTGAGGGCAGACGAAGGCGCAGGTGTTGCACTGGATACACTTGTCGGCATCCCAGACGGGGACGTTGACGGCGACTCCGCGCTTCTCATAGGCGGCGGTGCCGGCGGGCATCGTACCGTCCTGATAGGGGAGGAAGGAGCTGACGGGGAGGGTGTCACCGCACTGGGCGTTGACGATGTCGGCGACGTTCTTCACGAATGCAGGAGCCATGCGGTTGGCATTGGGATTGACGAACTTCGCGGTGATGTCGGCCCACTCGGCGGGAACCTCGACCTTGGTGTACTCGCCGCCGCGGTCGATGGCGGCGTAGTTCATGTTGACGACGTTCTCGCCCTTCTTGCCATAGCTCTTGAGGGCTGCGTCCTTCATGTACTTGACGGCATCCTCGTAAGGGATGATGCCGGAGATCTTGAAGAATGCGGACTGGAGGATGGTGTTGGTGCGTCCTCCGAGGCCGATTTCGGCAGCGATCTTGGTGGCGTTGATGATATAGAGGCTTACGTGCTTCCTGGCGA
>CAMJHW010000164.1 GCA_946405645.1 uncultured Bacteroidales bacterium | reverse complement strand
TTTCCAGTGCGACAGGGGCACCAGTTTCGGCACATTCCTGGAGTACCAGAACGCCTTGGTCTCCGCCTATGACCTCGTCCGTGGAGAATATGCCATGGATGTCTATTCCAAACCGCTCGACGCACTCTCCGAGCAGGAACTGGCCGCAGTCCTGAAAAAAGTCCCCTTGAATATTTACGAAGCCGAAACCAAGAACCGTCCCGCACGCTAGATCCCAACGCGGCCGAAGATGTAATCGACGTTCTTGAAGTAGTAATCAAGGGTGAAGCAGGACTCCAGTTCCTCAACGGAGAGCTGCCCCATTACGTCCGGAGACTCCTTCAGCAAAGTCTGATAATCGAGACCTTCCGTCCAGGCCTTCATCGCGATGGGCTGGACGGTGTCGTATGCCTGCTCGCGGGCCAGGCCCTTGCCGATAAGCGCATTCATAACACGCTGGGCGAAGATGACGCCCTTGGTTCGGTAAATATTGGCAAGCATAGTCTCAGGATAGACCACGAGGTTCTCGAGGATGCCCTTGAAACGGGTCAGCATATAGTCGAGCAACTCTGTGGCATCCGGGAGGATGATGCGCTCGGTGGACGAGTGGGAGATGTCGCGCTCGTGCCACAGCGCGACATTCTCGTACGACGCCGCCATATAGCCGCGCATCACACGGGCACAGCCGCAGATATTCTCGCTGCTGATAGGATTGCGCTTGTGGGGCATGGCGCTGGAGCCTTTCTGGCCCTTGCGGAAAGCCTCCTCCACCTCGCGGACTTCCGTCCTCTGGAGGTTGCGGACCTCGAAGGCCATCTGCTCCAGCGTGGAGGCGATAAGCGCGAGAGTGCCTACGTAGTAGGCGTGGCGGTCGCGCTGCAGCACCTGCGTGGAGATGTTGGCGGAATTGATGCCGAGCTTCTCGCAGACATAGTCCTGGATGAACGGAGGGATGTTGGCGAAGTTGCCGACGGCGCCGCTCATCTTGCCGGCCTCGACGCCGGCGGCCGCGGTCTTGAAACGCTCGATGTTGCGCTTCATCTCCTCGAACCACAGGGCCCACTTGAGACCGAAGCTGGTGATGTCGGCGTGGATGCCGTGGGTGCGGCCGATACAGGGAGTGGACTTGAACTCGACCGCCCTGCGGCGCAACACTTCCAGGAACTCCTCGAGGTCCTTCAGAAGTATAGCGTCAGCCTGCTTGATGAGATAGCCGTTGGCCGTGTCCACCACGTCGGTGGAGGTGAGGCCGTAGTGGACCCATTTGCGCTCCTCGCCGAGGCTCTCGCTGACGGCGCGGGTGAACGCCACGACATCGTGACGGGTCTGCTCCTCGATCTCCTTGATGCGGTCGACCTTGAAAGTGGCGTTGGCGCGAATCTTCTCCACATCCTCCGCAGGGATCACTCCCAGCTTGCTCCAAGCCTCGCAGGACAATATCTCCACTTCGAGATAGGCGCCGAACTTGTTCTCCTCAGTCCAGACGTCCCTCATTATCTTTCTGGAATAGCGCTCTATCATATTACCTGGCGTTTTTCAGGAACTTGGCGATATTCTCGTCTATGCGCGAACGGACGTCGGCGCACTCGGTGCGCTCGAACTTCTCACCGGTGATGTGCTCGTAGAGCTCGATGTAGCGGTCGGTGATGTCGGCGACGACTTCGGGAGTCATCTCGGGCACCTTCTGGCCCTCGAGGCCCTGGAAGCCGCCGGCCATCAGCCACTCGCGGACGAACTCCTTCGAGAGCTGGCGCTGGCGCTCGCCGCGCTCAAGCCTCTCCTCATACCCCTCGGCGTAGAAATAGCGCGACGAATCGGGCGTATGGATCTCGTCCATCAGCATGATGCGTCCGTCCTTACGGCCGAACTCATACTTAGTGTCGACGAGGATCAGGCCACGCTTCGCGGCAATCTCGGTGCCGCGCTTGAACAGCGCGAGAGTGTAGCGCTCCAGCTCGGCATACTCGTCGGCAGGGACTATGCCGCGAGCGATGATCTCCTCGCGGCTGATATCCTCGTCGTGGCCTTCGGCCGCCTTGGTCGTGGGCGTGATGATCGGCTCGGGGAGCCTGTCATTCTCGCGCAGACCGTCCGGCAGGGCTACGCCGCAGAGCGTCCGCCTGCCGGCCTTGTACTCCCTCCAAGCGTGGCCGGCCAGATACCCGCGGACGACCATCTCGACCTTGTAAGGCTCGCAAAGATGGCCTATCGTGACCATGGGATCGACCTCGGCTATCTTCCAGTTGGGAAGGATATCCTCGGTGAGGTCGAGGAACTTGGATGCTATCTGGTTGAGTACCTGTCCCTTATAGGGGATGCCTTCGGGCAGGACCACGTCGAAGGCGGAGATGCGGTCGGTGGCGACCATCACAAGAAAGTCCCCTTCGAGGGTATAGACGTCGCGGACCTTTCCGACATACTTGGAAACCTGGCCCGGCAGATGGAGATCGGTTTGAGTAATCGCTTTCATTTAGATTGTAAATATGAACTTACAAAGATAACTCTTTTTTAGTACTCTTGCTGCGGTTTCATACCACAACCGCCACGGAATTCGTCGACAAGGTTGATTGAATAAGCCTCTTCCCGGGAAACCTCAGTCTTGGTCCAGTCGATTTCCCCCTCGTGGCCTGCATAGTCGCTGATGCGGACCGAACAAAGGTATCCGTCTTCGTTGCGCTGGTAGGCGCTGCAGCCCGACATCGCTATGCGGTTACGCTCCTCCTGACCCTGCTTGGACACGATGTGGCACCACTCTATCACGCAAGTCGTGCCGTCGTCGATAATGGTCTCGTAACGCATTCCCACGCAAGCGGGGATGTACGCGGCCAGACCATATCCGAAACGGTGGGCGTTGCGGGACATTTCCTCCTTCGAGAGGATCGGCGTCCCCCAAGGGTCATATCCGCCGATGATGCAGTCGTCTGCGAATGCGGCGTGGATCTTGTCCGGGTCGCAATACGGCGCGTGATGGAGCGCCTCGTAGTAGGCGCGCATCGCGCCCGTAAGCAGACCCGGATCGCCCATCTCGTAATGCGCCGGCTTGAATATCGGCTTACGGTAAGGCGTAAGGTCGGGAACGAAGGAGTAATGCGTATACATCCTGATTTCTTCCAGCAGTTTAGGAGTGCGCAGGTCGGCGATGACGAAGAACGGCACCTCCTCGATCGCTCCGTCCACGACGAATTTGAACACGCCCTCCAAGGCGATACGTCCGCCTCCGATGGTCTGGAAGACCGGAGTGAAGGTCACCGACTCAGCATTGAAACGCGCGACGAACCCGTCAGCGAACTTCTTGATGCCGTCCAGGCCCTCGAAACGGCCGTACGGCGTATCGACGGCCGGAAGTTCATCCCAGAACATTTTCTTCTCCCTGAAGAGTCCTACGACCTCCTTGGTGTTTCCGGCACAAAGCGCGTTGACGAAAAAGATGTCCGGCGTATCATCGCGGATGGTCCTGTCCATATCCTGGTACAGCCTCTCGAGATTGCAGGGCTTCCTGACCGGAAGCTCGGCAATGGGGGCTTCGGCTTTCCTGCCTGGAATCCCGCAGGACTGCAGGAGTATCAATGCAAGGGCGATCAACTTGATTCTGTTCATAACTGTGGCATATTATGGTTTCTCTTCCCAAAATTACTGATTTTGCGAACAAAAAAGGTGAAAAATGAGTATATTGGGTCGAAAATAGCCATA